>NZ_JAEPKU010000009.1 GCF_016652235.1 Dysgonomonas sp. Marseille-P4677 | reverse complement strand
TAATTGATGTCCTATTCTACAGAACAAACATTTTCGAGGTTCACAATATTCCCGCTTCAACTGGATAATTGCTTGTGAATCGGCGGCATTTCTTAAAGGCATTTTTAGTTTCTCAAATCGCTTAGTGATTGAGTTTTTCTCGGGCTTCAACAATTCTAAAAAACGCAATGCTCGTTCACAGTGGACTTCGCTGTCGATACTTTTTCCATATAAGAAAAGAATAGGGGCGACTGTATTTATAATTATAATATCAAGTGATGAGTCGCCTATATATTTCGATTTTCGTTCAGACGTGGCATCAAAAGCAAAATGTGTCTGCCAGTATTCCGAGGCATTTACATGAAATATTAGCCTGATTCGTTCCACATCTTCTGATGCAGTGATCTTAGAGAATAAACCATGAGAACTATGCAATAGTGCCGCCAATTGCGCGATCCTTATTTGAGGGAAAGCTGTAGGCCGCATTCTTAAACTTTTGAAAATATAAGATTCTAACGGTTTCAAATCATATTTATTTTTCAAAAACTCATATTCTTTCTTTAAAAGTAAGAAATAATCATCTTTAACCTTCAAATTATCCAATATACCTGTTTGACCGAATAGAAGAGCTTCTATCTGAATAAGATTATCTCCTTGTTTTTGTATATACTTCAAAGGAAGGCTTAAAGCCAATCGTTCGAATGAATCGGAATTCAATCCAAATCCGAAATTTCGCGAGAGGATAACATAAAAAACATCTTCCCACGAATTGTTGTATCTTTCGAGGAGTTCTTGTATATGATTCGCTTTTCTTTCGAGTCGTTCAATTAGCAGAGCATTCATCCACGAATTAAGGTGGAATGAGTTTATCGAAGGGATATGGTTACAACAAGGAATGTCGGTATTGGAGTGGATCAGAAATTCGTAATTTTCTTTTATCTGTTCGGGATAAGTAATCTCGCATTGTATAATAGGCTGTCCCAGTTCGTTGAAGACTTCGCAATTGGCTTTTTCTACCACATGAAGAATAACAGAATTGTAATTTTTACTGGTATGATGTTTATGTTTCACCCATTCGTCTGATGTCCTATGTATCTCGATATTTCCGGCCCACATTTTATCTCCTATTTTGACCTTTGCGTTGAAAAAATCAGGGCCTTCATCCGTATTAGGTAATCCTACATCAATTACTTCAATTGGTTGTCCTGAATTTGTTGTAAGGCCTTTCTGAAAGAGCCTGAATTTCCATACATAATGTAGAATATCTTCCATAAACAAATTGGTTAAGGGTGTTGTTTTTTAGAACATAGATGATGAGGTTCTTAAAGTCCGGTTATACCCATCTTCCTCATCAGGAAACTAGCATTCATATTTTGGGCTATACCTTCTCTTATCTTATATGTGAATGATAGTTGTTCGTCTTTTATATCAGCTTCGAAACGATAATTCTTTATTGCATTAGGAAATTCTTGTTCCAGACTCCCCAGCAGAAGGTCGTGTGTGGCAATAATGCCGTTACCATTGAGCGAGACTAATTGCCTCATCAGAGCTATGGAACCTTTTTGTTTATCTTCGGAATTAGTTCCTTTTAGTATTTCGTCGAGGATAATGAATAATTGCTCTCCTGATTGTAGACGGTCGATAATCATTTTTAATCGTTTCAGTTCGGCAAAGAAATATGATTCATTATCGGTAAGAGAGTCTGAGGTGCGCAAATTAGTTACCAGTTTATATGGATAGAATTTTAGCGATGATGCACATACCGGTGCTCCCGCACACGCAAGAGTCAGATTAATACCGATAGTTCTCAGGTATGTACTTTTTCCTGCCATATTAGCACCTGTAACTACAAGGAAAAAAGGCTGTTTAGTTATTGTGACATCGTTGCGAACACAGACATGTCTGTTTAACATAGGGTGCCCGATTGCTTTACCTTCAAATATAAAGGTATCTGATACTTCGGGATAGATATAATCAGGGTTATTATAGGCAAAGATACCAAGTGAAACGAGGCTGTCGACTCTAGCCAATACTTTAAACCAGTTAGCAATATTGTCTTTATGAAACAGAATCCATTTTTCTATTTTTATGGAGTAGATGATATTCCAGAAAAAGAAAGGATTTAATATGAGTAGCCCCAATATATTGAATGATTGATCAAGATTATTACTCAGCGATTTTAATTGATGTATTGCCTTTGATGCTGATTGCCCTTCGTTAATCTTATTTTGCAACTTATTAAGTAGCGCTGAGTCGAACTTCTCTGTTTCTATTATCTTGAATAGGTTAGAATATGTTTCCAGGGTTTCTATCCTTTTTTCAAATAAATCTGATTTTTGTTTTATGTCTTTTAGTACTATCAGGCTCAGTGCGAAAAATAGAGTCCATAGCAGTCCGAGTACAGCAAAAGGAATTAAGCCTAAAGTCGCTAATATTACAACAATAATTGATGCGGAGGGAGTGATATAGATAAGATATCTCCATGAGCTTTTTGTCAATAATTTAGTTTGCATGAATTGTTGTGAGAAATAATGTATATTCAAACCTTCCGTTTCTACCATTTGTCCTATTGCCCTGAAGTGATTCAATAGCTCTGGCCTTTGGCTTAGTTCTTTAATGGCTTCTTGTTGAGCTATAATATCTTCTTTCTTTTCGAAGGGGTAGAGTAAACTATCTGCCAATCGGTCTTTGCCAAATAAGGTAACGGTACGGTTTATTGATTGAAAGATAGAGTGGTTTCCAAACATATCAAGATCCACACTGTAGCTATGGCTTGGATCGGCTTTCTCTGCAGCTCCGTCAAATGCTGAAAAATCATACTCGATGCCTTTCAGTTCGTTTTCGGCATTTGATATGAGTAGTTCACAGTATCGCTTTTTTAGAAATAACTTATTGTGATATTTCATGAAGAATAAGTAAATAACGATGGAAACACCAATACAAGTTAGAACTATAGACGTATTACTCCACATGATATAGCAAAGAGCAATACAAACCAATACAATTATCAATCGGATTGTACCCACCTGAAATATCTCATTCTTTAATTTCGATAATGTAATCTTTTCAGTGTTAATAAGGCTTTTATACGAATCTTTTATTTTTTCTATAGTCATGATTTCAAAATAATTCATGTAATACATCAAGTGATTTTAGTGCTGGAAAATCGTAAAGATGCAGACGGTAGTACTCAAGTATACGGTTTATTATATTAATTCTGTCTTGCCTTGCAAAAACAAAGTGATGCATATTTTCATACGATATACGTGCCAAAAGAGATAGAGACTTACTATCATTTCTATTCAAAAAGTGTTTATGTAAAGGCTGGTATGCTACAAATTCGCCATTTATCATGTCGAATAGGTTATTCTCCTTATATTCTTCAAGATTTGGGTAGAAGCCTAGAAAATGGCTGAGTTTGAGCATAAATACTAGATGGAAATTTGCTATGCTTTTGTCGGTCATTTCTAATATTTGAACAGATTGATCCAAAAAGCTGAATAGCAATTGGCTGTCATTCGTGTCTCTTAATACCTTGGATAGAAACTCAGATAAGAAGAAAGCCATTGATGTTTTGCTCAAATTTCCGGATATATCGTATAGGAAAAGATCGGAACGAGCCTCACGTACACGTTGAATATCGCGTGATGCCTGATGTTCGACTTCAAGGTCAAGTATAGCTAGGGGAGAGAATAACGATTTTGGTGTTTTGGTATTTTTTCCTTTCGATTTTGATACCATATAGGTGATCCGTCCGAATGATTCTGTAAATATCTGGACAAGCACATACTTATCGCTATAGTTGATTGTATTTAAGACTAAACCTCTTGTTTTATAGAGCACCTTGAATCAAATTTAATGTTAACAAAAATACAAATACAAATTTGAAAACGGCGACTCTTAATGAATAAATAACTAACTTCGTGCCATTATATATCTATAACGATTGTTCTTTTACGAAAAACTGAAAAAATTACAGATAATTGATATTGTATTATGAGCAAAATTATAAAAAACATACTGTTCGACTTCGGTGGTGTAATTGTAAGCCTTAACAAACAGCAAGCTTTGGATCGTTTTACCCAGATTGGCTTTCCCAACATAGAAGAATATTTGGGAGAATTTCGGCAAAAGGGGATATTCTTAGAATACGAAGAAGGTAAAATATCACCTGAAAATTTTTATAAAGAGTTTAGAAGATTATCAGGTAGTAATGCTACCGATGCCGAAATAGATTCTGGATGGTTAGGCTTTCTTGCCGGTATACCCGAATATAAATTTCAACTGCTGAAGGACCTCCGTAAGAAATATAATGTTTATTTGTTAAGCAATACGAATCCCTCTGTTATGAAATGGGCATTCTCCAAAGACTTTTCTCCTGAGGGCTTGAATATAGGTGACTTTTTTGATAAATGCTACTTATCTTATGAAATAGGCTACGCAAAACCGGATCGTGAAATTTTCGATTCTATATTAGCGGATGGAAAGATGGATCCTTCCGAAACACTATTTCTCGATGACGGAAAAGCGAATATTGAAATAGGACAAAAAATGGGTTTCCAGACTTATTTGGCAAATCAGGATGAAGATTTGCGAAAAGTATTCACAGACAGAGGTCTTTTATAAATAATAAGGATAGAAGTATATGTTGCTTATCGATAAAGAACATAAATTGGAACATACACCATTGGTGGCTACTATTGGCTTTTTTGACGGAGTACATACAGGTCACCGATTCCTTATAGAGCAGGTGAAACAGGAAGCAGCTAAAAGAGGATTGCCTTCGGCTGTTATCACCTTCCCCATACATCCTCGAAAAGTATTACATGCAGATTATCAACCAGCCTTACTCTGTGGGTTTGACGAGAAAATAGAACGATTGTCATCTACTGGTATAGACTATTGTATATGTCTTGATTTTTCAATCGAGATATCAGAGTTGTCAGCCCATAACTTTATGCAGGATATTCTGAAAAAGACCTATATGGTAGACATTCTTATTATTGGTTATGATCACCGTTTTGGACATAATAGGCAGGATGGTTTTACCGATTATAAACGATATGGAGATGAAATGGGGATGGCTGTTCTCGAGGCTAAAGAATTGCCGGGGAACGAGCATGTCAGTTCTTCTCGAATACGTACTCTATTAGGAGAAGGAGACGTTGAAAAGGCAGCAAAACTTTTATCATATAATTATGCAATATCGGGGAAGATTGTGGAAGGCTTCAAGGTTGGGCGTACAATCGGATTTCCTACAGCTAATATTCAGGTATGGGAAACATATAAGGTAATACCTGCATTTGGCGTGTATGCTGTATATGTACATGTGGATGGGCTACGATATGACGGCATGTTATATATTGGAAAAAGACCTACGTTGCATAATGGCGATAATATAAGTATCGAGGTCAATTTGTTTGGGTTTGACGGTGATCTGTATAATAAGTCACTCACTACAGAATTTTTGGAATTTGTACGTCCTGATGAGAAATTTATAGACATCGATACGTTAAAAGAGCAAATAAGGAGAGACAAGGATACTGTAATAAGTGTTATAGAAAATTATAAAAGGTTGAAATCTTGAAGATTTAGTGTGTATATTCTGTAATAAAACGACAAAATACTAAACTAAATGAAAAAATGTTACTTAAAATATTAAATAACTGAATTTTATTTCTACATTTGCTATTGCATAAGAGTTCTTAAGTGTAGTTTAAATTTTTCTTCTCAAGTCATTTCCCTTCGTTGGTAACCTTTCTTGTTTAGTTTTTTTTAGCCCTTTTATTTACATCTTCTGCATAAAGTATTTATTTTTTTAATTATTATTTTTTTACAATGAACATTTTTATTGCAGGGTTGAGCTACAGCATCAACGACAATGATTTGAGAGATCTATTCACAGAATATGGAGAAATCTCTTCAGCAAAAGTTATTATGGATAAGGCTACAGGCCGTTCAAAAGGCTATGGCTTTGTTGAATTGGCTGATGATGCAGCTGGCCAAAAAGCTATTGAAGAACTAAATGGTGCTGAATACGACGGAAGAACTATTTCCGTATCTGAAGCTCGTCCTCGTACAGAAGGTGATCGTCCTCGTAGAAACTTCGATAACAATCGTGGTGGAAACGGCGGTGGATTCAGAAGACGTGAGTATTAATCAGAATCACAGATAAAATAGAAAAAGAGTTGTAATTATGGATTACAACTCTTTTTGTTTTAGACTGTCTGTAATAATACTTGCTGCATGTTCGGATGCGCCGGGTTCCCCTAATGTGTTAATTATACAATCATAATTGGATAACATATTATTCCGGTATGCTGCGTTATTTAACAATTTATCCGTTTCGTTACGGATTGCTTCTATAGAGAAAAATTTAGCGAAAAGTTCCTGTACTACAACTTTATCAGCAATTAAATTTACTAGCGATATATATTTGGTATGTAATAGATTCTTAAATACCCAATAAACTACATGGGGAATAGGGGTTTTGTAGCATACTACTTGTGGAACTCTGAATAAGGCTGTTTCAAGAGTTGCCGTGCCCGATGTTACTAAAGCTGCTTCTGCATATTGGAGAACACGATACGTTTGGTCAAAGACTATTTTACAGGGATTTGTACCCATGTATTTCTTATAATAGTCCGCTTCTATAGCCGGAGCACCTGCAATTATCGGTTGATAATCAGTGAATTGTTCTATCGCTTTTAGCATGGCAGGGAGATTATCTTTTATCTCTTGCTGACGGCTACCTGCCAATAAGGCTATGATTGGTTTATCATCCAGCATATTTTCTGTTATAAATTTCTCCCGCGAATCTTCTTTGTTTTTTTCTCTGAAATTTGCGACAGCATCTACCACCGGGTTACCTACATAGTCGATTTGATAATTGTGCCTTTTATAGAATTCAACCTCGAAAGGCAGTATTGAAAGCATCTTATCTACATACTTCTTAAATGATTTAACCCGATACTCTTTCCAAGCCCATACCTTTGGAGATATATAATAATATACGGGTATCTGTGTATGAGTTTTTATATATTTAGCGACTTTCAGATTAAAACCGGGATAGTCGATCAGAATAAGAACATCAGGCTGAAATTTAATGATTTCTTCATTACACATTTTCATATTGCGAAGAATAGTCCTAAGATTAAGCAATACTGGTATAAAGCCCATGAATGCCATTTCCCGATAGTGTTTTATCAGTTTGCCGCCTTGAGCCGCCATGAGGTCTCCTCCAAAAAAACAAAACCCAGCGTCAGGATCTTGTTCCTTTAATGCTGCCATCAGGTTAGACCCATGTAGGTCGCCTGAGGCTTCTCCTGCAACTAGAAAATATTTCATATTTATACTAAACTAAATTTTCCCATCTTTTTATAGGCTCTATAAGGTCATGATTGGTCATATCAACTTTTACCGGAACTACCGAGACATAACCATGAGCCAAAGCCCACTCGTCTGTATTTTCATCATGAGGCTCATCGTTCGAAAACTCACCTGTAAGCCAGTATATTTGCTTGTTTGCACCATCTTTCGATTGCACAAACTCAGCAACCCATTGCCCTAAAGTTTGACGACAGATCCGAAGACCTTTTATATCGTTTCCTTTTGGTATATTTACGTTGAGACAAGTTCCAGCAGGCAAACCTTCTTTCAGTACTTGTTCTGTAAGTAATCTTATGTATTTATGAGTCTCCGTGAAATCCGCATTGTGACTATGGTCTAAAAGAGAGAAGCCGATAGAAGGAATCTTAAATACTGCACCTTCTATTGCAGCTCCGATTGTTCCCGAATATAGAACAGATACAGCTGCATTCGAGCCATGATTGATACCCGAAAGAACTATATCCGGCTTTCGTTTGCAAAGTTCATTTATTCCAAGTTTTATACAATCGACCGGAGTGCCGGTACAGGTGTATATCTTCAGATCGGGTTCTTCTTCGATCAAATGTACGCGCAGTGGTTGTAAAGATGTTATGGCACTCGACATACCCGATCGTGGGCCGTCAGGTGCTACAACTATTACTTCTCCTAATCCTCTTACACTTTCTATGAGTGCTTTAATTCCTTTAGCCAGATACCCGTCGTCGTTTGTTATCAGTATCAAAGGCTTTTGATTCTCCATTATTTTCGTTTAAAGGTCTGAACCTATTTTATTAATTATTCAAGTAAATATAAAAAAGCTATTGTATTTTGCCGCTTTGGAAGTATAATTAAATAGCCTCAATAGCTTGCTCTTGTAACTTTTTTGTTAAGAAGCAAAGATACATGAATAATTTTAATTCTCTTGCTGTACTTTTGTGTTGTCAACTTAATAATTTGTAACTTTGAGTTCCTAAATTAACAAAATCTAAAAACGATGAGAAGAATATATTTGAGCTTGTTGCTCTTCTTTGTATTTTCGGCAGCCATGTTTGCGCAGCAATATCGCAGGCCGGTAAAGCCGACCAAGAATTTGATAGTGATGATTCCCGATGGAACATCTATAGGTGTAGTTTCAGCTGCACGTTGGTATCAGATTTATAATAAATTAGGAGGGGATAATCTGGCAATTGATCCTTATCTCTGTGGAACAGTAAAGACTTTCTCATCAAATGCCCCTATTGGAGATTCGGCCCCTACAACATCTTGTTATATGACTGGGATGCCTCAACGTTCGGGAAATGTATCTATTTATCCGGAAGCTGATCCTGAAAAGGATTTAGTTCCTGTTGATCCGGAAATGGCATATCAGCCCTTATCTACAATCTTGGAAGCTGCTAAATACCAGCAAAATAAAGCAACAGGTTTAGTTGTCACAGTTGAGTTTCCTCATGCAACACCTGCCGATTGCTCTGCGCATCATTATGCTAGAGGACGATATGATTATATTGGTTCTCAAATGGCATATCAAAATCTGGATGTAATGTTTGGTGGCGGAAATTCAATTTTGACAGACGATATAAAAGAACATTTCAAGAATACAGGTACTAAGCTTTTTCAAAATGATATAAAGGCTTTTAAAGAATTTAACGGAAAAGAGAAAGTTTGGGCACTGTTTGGTGAAAGAGAGCTACCTTATGATTTAGATAGAGACCCCAATATAGTTCCCTCTTTGCAGGAAATGACAGAGAAGGCATTAGACCGATTGTCTCAAAATGAAAACGGCTTTTTTCTAATGGTTGAAGGCAGCAAAATCGATTGGTCGGCACATGGTAATGATGCCGTTGGTTGTATTACCGAATACTTAGCATTCGATAAAGCGGTAGCTTCTGTAATGGAGTTTGCCAAAAAAAATGGAGAAACAACTGTTGTTATTATGCCCGATCATGGTAATAGTGGATTTACCATCGGACGTCGCGATCTTAAAGGTTATGATAAAGCTTCTTTATCTGACCTGTTTAAGAATGTATCTAAATTTAAGAAAACAGGAGAAGGTTTGGAGCGTATATTATTAAAATCTAAACCGGAAGATTTTAAGGCTATCTTTAAAAAATATACAGATATAGACCTGAATGAAGAAGAATTAAATTTGCTATTAAGCTCGAAAAACTATAAAGAGGCCGATTATATGAAAGTGAGCAATAGTGTAAATATGGGATCTAGTATTATAAATATTATGGATTCTCATACATATTTTGGCTTTACTACAGGCGGTCATACCGGTGAAGAAGTATTTTTGGCTGCTTATCATCCCAATGGAGATATTCCGGTTGGTATGAATACAAATGTGGAAATCAATCATTATCTGCGTGCGGCTTTAGGTTTATCTACATCGCTCGAGGAAATGACAAGTGAAATCTTTGCGAAACATACAGATGTTTTTAAAGGAATGGAGTATACAATAGATAAATCAACTGATTTTCCTGTTTTGAAAGTGAAGAAAGGAAATACCACATTAACTATTCCGGCATTTAAATCGGTGGTTTATCTCAACAATCAACCAATTGCATTGTCTTCTGTAGTCGTATATATCGATAAGAATGATACATTCTATTTGCCAAAAAGTCTGGCTAATAAACTTTGATAATTGAAATAATTCTTATTAGGAATAAAAAAAAGGACTGATTTACTCAGTCCTTTTTTATTATTTTCTTTATTCTATCGCCCAAGGCTTATCATATTTACAGAATCGAGAACAGTAGCCATCGTTCCTTTATGCAAATAGTACCATACAGGGTTTTTTGCTACGGGTTTTACCGAAGGATCAGGCTTATAGAATGTTCTCTCTATTTCGTTGTCACATGAGAAATAATCTCCAAGATCTATATCAGAATCATCTTTACTGGTTGCAATAAACATTCGACCGTCTACTACAAAATAGCCATATGGCTTTTCTCCGGCACAAAACATATTACTCCATGAATTATCTATAGCAGTAACATCGAAATACAGTTGGCCTCCTTTCTTAAAAAAGGCTATTTTAGTTGCCGGCCACAAGAAACCCTTGTTTTTACGCAATATCATATTGTGTATATCGAAGGCTACAAATTTGACAGCTTCATCTTTGATTTCAATATAAGTAAGAGTTACATTCTTATCTTCTATTTTTGTTTTAGGAGGATTAGCAAACACTTGTAATGTGCTAAATATTATGAAAATAAAGAGGATTTTAATTTTAATCATATTTAATATAGGCTAGTTTGGATGCAAAAATATAAAACTTTTTAGTTTAAGCAATGAGAGACGTAAATTTAAAAGGATGTTTAAGGAAGTTTTATAGTCAAGTTTATCTATATATGGATGATAAGGTCGGATATATTTTATGAGACATTTCAATAATAGATTAAAAAGAGTACAAGTTTGTCATTTTTTAGTTAAAAAAGGAATGGCCGAAATATAATAAGTTAACTGATTTCTTTTCTTCAAACTAATATTTTAAATTTGTGGCGAATAAAAAAAGGGAATCGTAACTACTTAATAATATGGTTGAAATATGACTGATTTTATACAAAATATAAAAAAAATTATACTTTTCCTATTCGGAGTCATTCTTATCATTTGGGGCTATAAAGCTAATGCCACAAATAATGAGGCAAAGATTGAAGATGAGAAAGAAAATACGTCTCAGGAAACTGAAATTGTTCCTCTTGTTCCAATAGAAGAAGAGATAAATATAAAAACAGAATCAGAGCCAGAACAATTAGAGAAAAAAGTAGTGGAGGAAACAAAGCAAACTACTCCGCTGCAAACATCTCAACCTGTTTCTGTTAAACCTTCACAGAAGAAGACTGCTGAACCAAAAACTGAAGAGCCGAAAAAGGTTGAAGAGACTCCACCGATAGTGATAGAGACTGCTACACCAGAGGAATCTTCCGGAACTGAATAAGAGGGAATGGATTTGTTATACAAGGCTCAAACACGATTTTTATTCCATGCACATATAAAAATAAAGATATCAGCTTTTTATAGTGATGATATCTTTGACGAACTGTTTGCTGTATTGGAGAATATCGATAAAAAATACAATTCATATCAGGCAGGATCATATTTTGATCTGATAAATAAACACTCTGGCATCTTTGTAGATGTAGATGATGAAACTATAAGGATACTAGATAAAGTTATCGAACTGTCTAACTTTTTTGACGGTAGATATGATATCACCATTATGCCCTTGATTCGGTTGTGGGGATTTTATAAAGATGTTCAGCGTACCATTCCTGCAAGTCACGAAATAGAACGAGTGAAGCCCTTGGTCAATTATCAAAATATCGAGATAGAACAAAATAAAGTACGTATTGCTAAAAATCAGGAAATAATAACCGCTTCATTTATTAAGGCGTACGCTGTAGATCGGTTAGTAGAAAAAATGATACAAATGGGTATTTCTGATGCGATAATTAATGCAGGAGGAAGCACAATAAGAGCAATTACTAATGAGTTACATCCGACTTGGTCGGTTATAGTAAGAAACTCAGAGGATGATGAACACCTATTCAGCCTGGATATTAGTAATCAGTGTTATTCTACATCATCGCAAGTGAAAACATTTGTAGATATAAATGGTCATAGATATGGCCATATATTAAATCCTAAAACAGGATTTCCTTCCGAAGTAAAGCAAGTAGGTATAATAAGTGACGATTGTATGATTGGAGACATTCTGTCTACAGCATTATTTAATGAAACAAAAGAGGGCTTTATTAAAAAGATGAATCTTTTATCTGCAAATTATCATGTCGGAGGCTTTATGATTGATAGAGATAGTGAGATAGTGTATACACAAGGTTTTCTAAATCCATAATATAAAATTATGATGCACATTTTTTCGATGAAGAGGAAGACGAAAAAGATGAAGATTCGATCTGTCGAAGATGCTCCCATTTTTTATATTCCTCTACAGAAATATTACGGAAGTTTGCCGGAGCCTGTAATAAAGGTGGGTGATAGAGTAAAAAAGTATCAATTGATTGGACGCAGCAGCAATCTCATCCCTGCTAATGTGCATTCGCCAGTGTCAGGTACAGTTATGGATATAAAGGAAATGTTACAATCGGATGGACTCTTGACCCTAACAATTATAATCAGTAATGATTATCAAGAAGAGTCTATTATACCCCCCAATGATACAGTAGAAGACTATTCTGTTAGGGAATTGATACAACTGATAGAGGATGCAGGAATAGTAGGAGAGGGTGGTGCTCAATATCCGGCTTCATTGAAATATAAGCTTGAGGGAAAGGCAATTCATACATTTATAATTAATGGAACGGAATGTGAACCCTATCTGACCGCCGACTATGCTCTGATGGCAGAACGGACAGAAGAATTATTTAAAGGTATCAATATTGTAAATAAAATACTTTGTGCAGATGATGTTGTGATCTCCATTGAAGAGCAGAATAAAGACCTGCTAAAAGTATTTACACCTTATTTGCACAAAGAAGAATATAGGCACTTTCGTGTAGTTATACTACCAAACGAATATCCGCAAGGAGGGGAGTTACAATTGATAAAATCTGTAACAGGTATAGAAATGCCACGTGTGCAACGGCCTCGTGATGTAGGAGTTATTGTAAGTAATGTAGGTACTGTTTATGCGGTATATAATGCAGTCGTTAATCGTTACCCGGTTATAAGTCGTATAATAACAGTCTCGGGAGAACAAGCCGATAATACCGGTAATTATGACGTTAAAATAGGAACTCCTATAAGCCATTTGGTAAATATACTTGGAATATCTCTCTTAGATAAAACGGTTGTACTTGGCGGTCCGATGATGGGGCGCAATATTGCAGATTGGAACATTCCAATATCTAAAGGTTCATCAGGCGTTTTGCTTTTTCGGAAGGAGAAAGTAAAACGCAGCAATTGTATTTCGTGCGGATACTGTGTCGATGTCTGTCCAATGAATTTAATGCCGATGAAGTTTGAAGAAAATTTTCGGCAGAAGAAATATTTCAATCTAGAGAAGTACAGCATTAGTAATTGTATCGAATGTGCTGCATGTGAATATATTTGTCCAAGTAACGTCTCTTTGATCGAAAGTATAAAAGAGGGAAAAATAAAACTAAAGCAATTAGCCGATGCAATACAATAAAATAGTTTATGCTCCTTTTGTAAGAAAAGGTATTAGTACAAGTCAGATAATGACAGATGTAATAATTTCATTATTACCTTGTGTTGCAATATCGTATCTAGCTTTTGGTTTTGTACCCTTGATGGTTATTTTAGTTGCTGTAGGCAGTGCAGTAGTCGCCGAATTCTTTTTTTCTACAATATTCTTCAAAAATACCGATTCTATTGCAGATGGCTCTGCTATTATAACAGGAATATTGTTGTCTTTTACTATTGCTCCTTTCACGCCACTCTATGTTGTTGCATTTGGAGGTGGGATGGCGGTTATATTCGGTAAATTGTTGTGGGGAGGCTTGGGATTAAATATTTTCAATCCAGCCTTGGTTGGTCGTGAGTTTATGGCTGTGTTTTTTCCTGCAATAATGACCTCAAGAACAATCTGGTATGATAAGACCGCTATTAATGTGAGTGAAATTAATTTGTTTGGAGATAAGTTTTTCGATCAGTTAATATATAAAGCATCGGGTGCGATAGGTGAATATTCAGTATTGTTATTGATATTAGGAGGACTGTTCCTTTTGATTCGCAGGAGAATTAGCTGGCATATACCAACAAGCCTATTAATTGCTTTTTCGGTTCTGTTATTGTTTTTTTCTTATTTCACTGATTATAAAATTCAATTTTCTCTCGGAGGATTGTTATTGGGGGCAATCTTTATGGCGACAGATATGCCTTCGAGCACATCTACAAAGTATGGAAAATTATACTATGGGGCTATGATCGGTATTGTGGCTATTATTTGTATACTCAATGATGTTAAATATGAATATATGTCTTATTCTATTTTACTGCTCAATGCTTTTGTTCATCCTATAAACTGGGTGTTTCGGCCGAAGGTATGGGGCGAGAAACTGGATATATATGCTCGTTTGTGGCAGGGAGTGTCTGTAACGGGAGCAGTTTTGATTACAACTTTCTCTGTGATATATTTACATCATCTCGGAGCTATCATGTATTTGCTATTTATTTATATTCTATATTGTATTATTCGTTTTATCGCAAGGAGTAGTAAGGTTGATAATTATTAATCAGCTCAAATATTCTTAAATTTATAGGTGATATATTTGTCACGTCTATAAAAAGTGATATATTTGTCACGGTATAACAATAAATAAATATTATTATGAAAAATACAGATAAACAAGTAAGGTATCCAGCCAGATGGATGTGGATCTTAGGTTTCTGGGGATTTGGCGGATTAAGCTATTTTCAAACGGGTGATACTAGCAAATTATTTATGCTATCATTTTTTGCATTTTTCACTTACTACTTTATAAATAAGATTACAAAGGAGAAACATGATGAAAGAATGTTAGAAAATCATAATAAGGCTGTTTCTAGATCAAATAAAATACCTTTACTCGCTTTGTTTATAATAGGTATAGCTCCTTCTTTTTCTAATTCTGTTTCAGGAGAATTCTTCATATGGATCAGTGCTATAGGGATCGCTGTCTATGTGCTTACTTATGCTAGCTTTTTCTATTATTATGAACGTTATACTTAAAAAATGTCAGAATTTATAAGTCATCTCAAAGAATACCGTTTAATAGCAGGATTAACTCAGGAAGAACTTGCAGATAAGGTGAATGTCCGCCGCGAAACGATTATTCGTCTCGAAGCGGGAAAATACAACCCCTCGCTTAAGTTGGCAATTGATATTTCCCGTATTCTAGAAACTCCGATAGAAGAAATCTTTGAATTTGAATAAATGAAAAAGAGCAGACTTATTAGCCTGCTCTTCCTATATTTCTGAAGATTGTTAGTTATAAACTCAATCCCATAATAAGATCAGGGAAGACTCCTAGCAATATATTAAGAGCAATTGCAATAACTCCAACAGCTTTATATTCGAAAGGAACTCTTAATCGCTCAGTGGTTTCACCCTCTTTAGTAATCATTACATTGGCCACTCCAAGATAGTATGTTACTGCTATCACAGAGTTTAATATACCAAATATAACCAGTATCAAATGACCTGTTTCTAACATTTGGTTGAATACAAAGAATTTGGCGAAAAATCCGGCAAAAATAGGAATTCCACTTAATGAAAGAAAAGCACATATAAGTGTTCCTGTTAGAACCGGCTGACGTTTTATCAGGCCATAGAAATTGGAAATGTCTTCATTATCTTTACCTCTGCATACTCCTAATATGACAGCAAAAGCAGCTATCCCAGCTAAGCCGTATGCCGCAGCATAATAGAGTACTGTATTTGCTGAACTTCCTACAGCGAGTAAGGTCATCATCATGAATCCGGCGTGTGATATACCCGAATAGGCCATCATGCGCTTAATACTAGATTGTTTTAGAGCGGTGAGGTTACCTACTGTCATAGTGAGTATAGATAATATTATAATAGCTGTTTGATACGCTGGTGTAATGCCTGCAGATAAGATACTTACTAGTTTGTATAATGCTCCTATTGCAGCAACCTTAACCAAGGTACTCATCATCGCTGTAACCAATGTTGGTGAACCTTCATATACGTCAGGCGCCCAGAAATGGAACGGTACGACAGAGGCCTTAAACAGCATACCTACTGAAATCATTAGAAATCCTATGTTGAACCAGATTGGAGTATTAGAGAGCATAGAACTGATTTGAACTTCTCCAATATTAAAAGATCCAGTTGCTCCATATACTAATGCGATTCCAAAAAGAATGAAACTGGAAGCAAAAGCACCCATGATGAAATATTTCATTCCGGCTTCATTACTCCTCAAACTTTTAGGTTCACTAGCAGCCAATACGTAAGCTGCAATAGATAGTACTTCTAATCCTATAAAAAACATAGCAAAGTTTCCGAAAGAAACCATGGCAATAGCTCCAGCAAGCATAAATACCTTGAGTGCTATATAATCGGCTATTTTTATAAACTTATCCTGATAAAATTTAGGACTCATTGTAATAATGAGGATGGCAAGGACGATAAACAAAATGGAAAATCCTTGTGAAAATCCAGTCGTTATCACCATGTTGTACTCATCTGCGTCTATAAAAGGTGAACCCAGATAAAATTCGGTAACAGTCATACCTAATACTGCTATCAGTCCTAGTAGAGTGACAGGTATAAGGATTTTTCTTAAATTGAAAATCTCTAATAACAGGCAAATTATTCCTAATCCCGAGATGGCTATCAATGTACTCATTATATTTCTGACTAAATTTTATCTATTAATATACATTACAATTTCCTCTAAGCTAGAAGATACTAAATCTGTAACCGGTTTCACATATACACCGAACAATAGTAATACTGCTATAATAATGGAAAATACGAATATTTCAGTTTTACTTAAATCAATGAAAGGTGTTTTAGATGGTTCACCTAACATTACATTTTGGAACATACGTAGCATAAATAATGCTCCAAGGAAAAGAGCTGTTCCAATTGCTAAGGCATACCAAAGGTTTACTTCGTAAAGTCCATACATTATCGTAAATTCTCCGATGAAGTTAAATGTCAAAGGAACTCCTATCGAAGATAATATTGCAAGGAAGAATGCCACTGTGAATTTAGGCGTATGCGACGATAGTCCTCCTAGCTGATTTATTGATAATGTATTAGTTCTGTTTTGTATTATATCTACAGAGTAGAACAATCCGACAATTCCAAAGCCGTGCGCTAAAATAAGTACAACTGCTCCTTGAAGTCCATCGTATGTCAAAGCATATGCTCCGGCGGCAATAAATCCTACGTGCGATAACGAAGCATAAGCCATAAATCGCTTAAGGTCATTTTGTCTAAGAGCCATTATTGCACCGTATATAACCCCGATTATACATAGGATGACAACTACATTTCTTAGCTCTTGAGCAGCGTAAGGAGTTGTTGGCAATTGCCAGCGGATAACACTGTATGCTCCCATTTTGGACATAAGGCCAGCAAGTAGCATTGTGCCTACAGCAGGAGCCTTCTGATATACATTCGCCTGCCAAGTATGGAACGGGAAAATAGGTATCTTAATAGCGTAAGCCAGAAAGAAGGCCAGAAATATCCATATCTGTTCCGTATTACTTAGATTAGCATTATAGAATGCTTCGAGTTGGAAACTTCCTGTTTTTACGTACATATATATAATTGCGGCCATCATAAACAACGAGCCTGCAAAAGTAAAAAGGAAGAATGTCATGGCTGCCTTACGACGTTTGGCCATCTCTCCATTTCCCCACAATATAATAATGAAGTATATAGGGATAAGTGACATTTCCCAGAACACATAATACAATAGTGCATCGCTGCTCAAAAAAGCTCCTGTCATGGCAAAAGCCATAAACATAATGAGACTGAATAACAACTTCTCATTCTTAAACTCGCGATTGTGAGCTGCTAGTATAATTATAGGCAGCAGAATCGTTGTTAGTAATATCATGGCTATTGCTAATCCGTCAGCTTTCAATGAAAATGAAATGCTTGGATTGCTAATCCATTGTATACTGTAATTTGTTTCAGCTGCTCCAAATTTAAGACAAAGGGCTACTGAAAAGATCGCTGCTGCAATACTAAAAAGTATGGCTACCTTAGAAGCAAATCTGTTTCCTGAAAAATAAGTAAGAATTGCACCTACTAATAATATGATTAATATAATAGCGATATTCATGTTTCTTTAAAATTTTATACAAGAAATAAACAGATTATTAGAGCACTAAAACCTAAAACAAAGAAGAATAAGTAAAACCCGAGACTTCCGTTTTGCAATTTCTTAGCCGAAGGTGATAGTGATTCTACCAGGCTACCTCCTCCTTTGAATATAGCTTTGATGCCTTGCTCAATATATTTATCAAAGAAATCAGCTAAAGAATAAAGAGGTTTTACAAACAAAGCATTGTATATTTCATCTATATAATACTTCTTGTAAAGTACCTTAGCAAAGCCGGTAATCTTATTATCTTCTTCGGGTGTTTCGGATTTTTTTATGTATTTGTTGTAAGCCAATCCTAAACCAATAAAAGCAATAATGGTGGATATAACCATCGTTGTGATTTGTGTACCCAATGAAGGATGGTCTGCAGTGGCGATTCCCGGTAGAACAGGCTCTAAATATCCGTTTAGCCAGCTAAGTCCAAATGGTAAACTGATAGCCCCTCCTGCAAAAGCAAGGAATGCTAATATAGTTAATGGCGTAGTCATTGATTTTGGTGACTCATGCAAATGTTTCTTTTGTTCCTCAGTACCTCTAAATTCTTTGAAAAATGTAAGGTAAAGTACACGGAACATATAGAATGCTGTGAGCAAAGATGCTAGAGCGGCTATTACCCAAAGTATTTTGTTGTGCTCGAATGCGGTCAACATAATTTCGTCTTTCGAGAAGAATCCGGCAAAAATAGGTATTCCCGAAATAGATAATGTCGAGATTAAGAATGTGAGATATGTAGTTCGCATCGAACCTTTAAGTCCTCCCATTTTACGCATATCCTGTTCACCTCCCATGGCATGTATAACAGAACCTGATCCGAGGAATAAACAAGCTTTGAAAAAAGCATGTGTTATTACATGGAATACAGCAATATGATATGCTCCTAGTCCTAATGCAAGAAACATGAGTCCTAGCTGTGAAACAGTGGAGTAGGCTAACACCTTTTTTATATCTGTTTGCGCAATAGCTATTGAAGCTGCGAATAAAGCAGTTATCGCTCCAACGATGGCTATTAATGTTTGGATATCTGGAGTTAGGTCAAATAGGAAGTTTAACCGAGTCACCATAAATATACCTGCTGTAACCATTGTTGCGGCATGTATCAGCGCTGATACAGGTGTAGGACCTGCCATTGCATCGGGGAGCCACGTATATAAAGGTATTTGCGCACTTTTTCCTGTAGCTCCGATAAATAAGGCAAAAGTAGCGACACCAAGCAATGCTGAAACTTCTGGATTTGAAGTTGTCGATACTGCTGTTTTAAGGGTGTCGTAATCTACAGTTTTAAACAGGTAAGCTAATGTAAATATACCGATGAGGAACCCAAGGTCTCCGATACGGTTCATTATAAACGCCTTCTTCGCAGCATTGTTATTTTCATGATTTCTTGACCAGAATCCTATCAAAAGATACGAACATAGACCTACACCTTCCCATCCGATAAACATTACCAACAAGTTGCTGCCCGCAACAAGTATAGTCATGAAGAAGATGAAAAGATTGAGATATGCAAAATAACGATCTATATTCCTATCATCGTGCATATATCCTGTAGAGTAGATATGTATTAATGCTCCTATACCGGTCACAAATAACAACCATATAAGGGATAGTTGGTCTAGAGTAAATGACAAATCGGTCGTAAATTCATTTAGGGATATCCATTGAAAGAGGTCTACCCTGATGGCTTCACCCGTAGAAAGTATCCGAATGAAAAATATGAGGGATATAACAAAACTGATAAATACGGCCGTAGTGGCAATTATACCGGGTAATGTTCTTCCCAAAAATCTTTTACCTACCAGTAAATTGATTAAAAAACCAATAAACGGACTAAGCAGAAGTAGTAGTACTAATATTGTTTCCATCCAGATTTATCCTTTTAAGTTTTTTAATTCATCAATATCGATGGTGCCAATATTCCTGTAAATTGCTACAAGAATGGCTAGTCCGACGGCAACCTCGGCAGCAGCTACTGCCAGCGAGAAGATAACAAATACCTGTCCGCTGCTATCCTGATGATACACAGAGAAGACGGTGAGCAGCATATTTGCCGCTGCAAGCATTAACTCTACCGACATTAGCATCACAATGGTGCTACGACGGTACAACATACCAACTACACCTACACAAAACAACAGTGCGCAGAGATAGATGTAATTGTCGATACCTACTTGTTCTAATATATTATTCAGCATAGCTTAAGCTTTTTTTTCTCTTTTTGAAATCAATACGGCTCCTATCATTGCTGTGAGCAATAGTATAGAAGCAAACTCAAACGGAACAAGATATTCGTTGAGTAATACCTCACCAATAACATTTACCGATTGGTAATCAAAACCCTCCGCTTTGTATGTTTCTATAACGGGAGCTGATTTTAGTAGCGATGCCAGCAATACTATTCCCATCAGACATGCTGATATGGTAGCTGCTATACGGCTTATCACTTTCTTTTTAGGTTCGTGTTGCTCACTCAGATTCATTAGCATCAGGGTGAACAGTAATAAAACCATAATTGCTCCGGCATAAACAACAACGTTTACTACTGCCAGAAATAATGCATTCAGCAACAGAAAATGTCCCGAAATAGAAAAGAAACAGATAATCATATACACTGCACTATGTACAGGGTTTTTTGACATAACAGTCAAAATAGCTGTTCCCAGTGTTATGGCTGCCAGAATATAAAAAATTATTGTAATCATATTATATTAGTTATCTCGTAGCTCTTTATTAATCATATTTTCTAGCTTTGGCATCTTCTACGGATATCACAAGTTTATCTTTTCCGTAGATAAAGTCATTCCTTTCTAGTTTAGGTTTTACCAGAAGCTTCGATTTGGTAAGGAAGATAGCCTCTTTCGGACACGCATCTTCGCATATACCACAGAATATACAGCGCAACATATTTATTTCATAAGTAGAAGCATATTTCTCCTCCCTGTATAAATGCTCTTCACCTTTTTTACGTTCGGCTGCAACCATAGTAATAGCTTCAGCTGGGCAAGCTAAAGCGCATAAGCCACAAGCTGTACAACGTTCCCGCCCTTCTTCGTCACGCATCAGCACGTGTTGCCCACGGTATACGGGGCTGAACTCGCGTTGTTGTTCAGGATACTGGATTGTATTTTTCTTTGCGAAAAAATGTTGAATCGTAATCCAGAGGCCTTTTACTATAGACGGTAGATAGATTCGCTCCATAAAAGTCATCTTTTTGTTGGTGACCTCCGTTTTTCTTCCTGATAATGATATATCTTTTATTGATGACATCTCAATTCCATGTTTTATTTAAAAATAAGAACACCTATTCCGACAAGGAATATATTCACTATAGCCAGAGGGAAAAGCATTTTCCATCCTAGTTTCATTAGCTGATCATATCTGAATCTTGGTATTGTCCATCTTACCCACATATAGAAGAATATGAAGAACAATGTTTTAGCCATTAGTGCTAATACTCCGATGCCGTTAGCTAGATTTACGTTCTTTTCAGCGACCCAATCTATTCCCGGATAGTTGTATCCGCCGAAGAATAAGACAGAAATAAATGCTGAGGAAAAGAACATACTGGCATATTCAGAGAACATGAAGAATCCCATTCCTAAAGAAGAATATTCAGTATGGTGACCATTAACCAACTCTGATTCACATTCTGCAAGGTCGAACGGGGTACGGTTACATTCTGCAAAAGAACAAACAAGAAAGATGATGAAAGTCAGAGGTTGATAGATAACGTTCCATTGCATTCCGTGCCAGCCGCTTTGTTGTTCTGTTATTTCTACAAGGCTAAGGCTACCTGTCATCATTACCAAAGCAATCAAGGATAAACCCATTGCTATTTCGTAAGAGATCATCTGGGCGCCTGCACGAATACTTCCCATCAGGGAATATTTATTATTAGAAGCCCATCCACCTATCACCACACCGTAGACACTTGTTGATAATACGGCAACTATGTAAAGTATTCCAATATTTACATCCCCAATGTATGGTTTTACGACTCCATAACCATCTATTACAAACTCTTTAGCCCATGGAATGAGTGCTACTCCCAAAAGAGAGATTGACATTGCAATTGCCGGAGCAGTTATAAAAAGAATTTTGTTGGGCGTGTTGGGCATAAATTCTTCTTTCGAAAAAAGTTTAGCCCCATCGCAAATTGGCTGTAGCAATCCGAATATTCCCGCACGGTTAGGTCCATATCTATCTTGCAGGAATCCGGCTACTTTACGTTCCGCATAAGTTGAGTATAATGCGACAAGCATTGTTACTGCAAAAACAAGAACGATAAGAATCAATTTTTCTAAAATTAAAGCAACTTCCATTATCTTATTTTATTCTTCTTTTATTTTCTGAATAGCCTTCAACTCATTTTCATCATAGGGTGAGCCTGACATACTTATTTTCTTCTGATCCTCTTCTCTACCTTCGAGTATAAGTTCATCTGCTTCTATTTTTACTTTTTTCGTCTGTTTTGTATAATTGTTCACATTGATTACAGATGGTTTCTCGAATTTGCGAGGTCCCTCTATAACCCAGTCTTCAACATTTTTATGTTCAAAACGGCATTCGTTACAGATAAATTCTTCGACTTCGTGCCACTCATCTTTGCGTGCTGTTACACGTTGAACTGTGTCTCCAAACATCCAAAGGACAGTTTTTCCCGAACATTTAGTGCAATGGCGATGTGCGTTGAATGGTTTATTAAACCATACACGTGATTTGAAACGGAATGTTTTATCAGTCAATGCTCCTACAGGGCAAACATCAATTACATTTCCCGAGAAATCATTATCTATTGCACGTTCTATGTAGGTGGATATTTCAGCATGATCGCCTCTTCCTATCACTCCATGAACACGCTCAGGTGTTAATTGATCGGCAAGTTTTACGCAACGATAACATAGAATACAACGATTCATATGCAGTTGGATATACGGACCTATATTTTCCGGTTCGAATGTGCGCTTCTGCTCTATGTAACGTGATTTGAAATTACCATTTCCATATGCAAGATTCTGTAAATCACATTCTCCAGCCTGGTCACAAACGGGGCAGTCTAACGGGTGATTAATAAGTAGGAATTCAGTAACTGCTTTACGAGCCTCCAAAGCTCTTGGTGAAGTTCCGCTTTTAACTTCCATTCCATCTTGTACAGCTGTAACACACGATGGCTGAAGCTTTGGCATTGGACGTGGGTCTCTCTCGCTACCTTTGCTTATTTCCACAAGACAGCAGCGACATTTACCTCCACAATCTTTCAATTTGGAGTAATAGCACATAGTAGGAGGGACGCTGTCTCCGCCAACAATGCGAGCTGCTTCCAGAACGGTAGTTCCGGCTTCGACTTCTACTGTATGTCCGTCTATTGTAATTTTCATATTTTTTTAGCTGTTAGCTGTTAGCTTGTAGCTATTAGCCTTTTTATAAATATTCAATTCTATTTCACACTATTAGCTGTTGCTAATAGATGTCTGACTTTTTCCATTGGTTCGTTCGCAAAGTGATTCCTGTCTTTAATCTTTTCAGGGAAGCGAACATGATATTCAAATTCTTCGCGGAAGTGACGGATTGCCGCAGCCACGGGCCACGATGCTGCATCACCAAGCGGACAAATTGTATTACCTTCTATTTTGCTTTGGATACTCCATAGCAGATCTATATCTTCTTCTCGTCCATGGCCGGTTTCAATACGTTGAAGTATTTTATCCATCCATCCGGTACCTTCACGACAAGGAGAACATTGTCCACAGCTTTCGTGATGGAAGAAGCGTGAGAAGTTCCATGTATTTCTAACTATACAAGCAGTGTCGTTATATACTATAAAACCACCAGAACCAAGAGATGAACCAGTTATAAAACCTCCATCGGCTAATGACTCATAAGATATTAAACGATCTTCTCCGTTTGCCGTTTTAAAAATATATTGAGAAGGCAAGATAGGAACGGAACATCCACCCGGAATAACAGCTTTGAGAGGACGGTCGTCCATCATTCCACCGCAATATTCATCGGAGTTGAAAAATTCATCAACGGATAAGCCTAGTTCGATCTCATAGACACCGGGGTTTTTGATATGCCCCGAAGCAGACATTAGTTTTGTTCCTGTCGATTTGCCGATTCCAATCTTGGCATATTCGTCTCCGCCATTATTTACAATCCAAGAAACGGTAGAAATAGATTCCACATTGTTTACCACTGTCGGCTCATTCCACAATCCGCTTACAGCAGGAAATGGGGGTTTAATTCGTGGATTTCCACGTTTACCTTCCAGTGATTCGATAAGAGCAGTTTCTTCACCACAAATATATGCTCCTGCTCCACAGTGTACATATAGATCGAGGTTATAACCTGTTCCTAATATATTTTTACCTAGCCATCCATTGGCATAGGCTTCTTTAATAGTTTTTTCCAATATCTTGAATATCCACATGTATTCACCACGGATATAGATATACGATAAATTTGCTTCTAATGCATAACTGGAGACAATAGCCCCTTCAATAAGCAAGTGGGGGATATGGTGCATAAGAAAGCGGTCTTTAAATGTACCAGGCTCCGATTCATCGGCATTTACTACTAAATGGCGGGGTTTTCCGGATTTCTTATCTATGAAACTCCATTTCATTCCCATAGGAAAACCTGCACCTCCACGACCACGCATGCCGGAAGCTTTCACTTGTTCAACAACTTCATCGGGAGTCATTGTTTTCAATGCTTTCTCAACAGATGTATAGCCACCATTTTTGCGATAAACTTCGTATTCCTGTATTCCGGGAATATCTAATTTTTCAAATAATATTTTTCTAGCCATCGCAATTAATATAGGTTTACTTTTCCTTGTTTACAATCCTCTATCAGAGTATCGATCTTTTCCTTTGTCAGATTTTCATGGTAGTTATCTCCTAATTGTAACATAGGACCATAACCACATGCTCCAAGACATTCAACTCCTACAACACTAAACATGCCGTCAGGTGTTATTTCACCTTGCTTGACTCCTAATTTTTGGCAAGTATAATCCATCAAATCTTCCCCTCCACGTAAACCACAGCAGGCAGTACGACAAAATTCGAACATGTATTTTGCTATTGGCTTTTGGTTGAACATTGTATAGAATGTAACAACTTCATACACTTCTATAGGAGTTATTTCTAATATTTCGGCTACTTTGTCCATTAGTTCAAGGCTCAGCCAGTTGTCGTGAGCATCTTGTACGGCATGAAGAACAGGCAGTAATGCCGATTTCTTTTTGTCGGCAGGATAATGGCTCAATAGTTCGTTGATACGCGCCATCAATTCCTCCGACATATTTATTATTTGTTTATATTCTCTAGTTTCCATTGACATTATGCATCTAATTCTCCCGCAATGACATTTATACTTGATAGTGTAGCTACAGCATCCGAAAACAGTCCGCCTTTTATCATTTCAGGAAATGCCTGATAGTAAATAAAGCAAGGTCTGCGGAAGTGAACTCTGTAAGGGACACGTGATCCGTCTGTTATTAAATATATACCTAATTCCCCGTTTGCTCCTTCTACCGAATGATATACTTCTCCTACAGGAACAGGTACCTCACCCATTACAATCTTAAAATGTTGAATGAGCGCCTCCATTTCAGTATATACTTCAGTTTTTGGCGGGAGGTAATAATCCGGCACATCGGCATGGTATGAACCTTCTGGCATGTTGTCTCGTGCCTGACGAATTATTTTTAAGCTTTCTTTTATCTCGGCAGCACGCACACACCAACGGTCGTAAGTATCTCCGGATTCGCCTACGGGAACAATGAAATCAAAGTCTTCATACGAACTATAAGGTTTTGCTACGCGTACATCGTAATCGATTCCTGTAGCACGTAGGTTAGGTCCTGTGAATCCATAATTCATGGCTTTCTCTGCCGAAATAGGGCCTACTCCCACGATACGATCCATGAAAATACGATTGCGAACGAAGAGCTTTTCCAGTTGATCCCATGCTTTAGGAAAACCTTCAAGGAATTCATCAAGTTTACGCCATGCAACTTCACTCCAGTCGCGTTCAAAACCTCCAATACGTCCCATGTTGGTTGTTAGGCGTGCACCACAAATCTCTTCATATATTTCATATGCTAATTCGCGATATTTCATTACATATAAAAATGGAGTGTAAGCTCCAAGGTCAACGCCTAATATAGAATTACATATGAGATGGTCAGTTATACGTGCAAGTTCCATTACTATTACGCGCATATATTGTGCACGTTTGGGAACTTCTACGCCAAGAGCTTTTTCTACAGTCATCCACCAAGCCATATTATTCAATGGGGCGGAACAGTAGTTTAGCCGGTCGGTAAGAGTTGTGATTTGATAAAATGTTCTATGTTCAGCAATTTTTTCAAATGCACGATGGATATAACCGACTGTGGTGTCGGCATCCAGAATGTGTTCTCCATCCATTAATAATATGTTTTGGAACACACCATGAGTAGATGGGTGTGTGGGGCCAAAGTTCAGCACATTTAGCTCTCGTCCATCTTCAAATTTTTGTTCTCTTACTATTTTCGCAAAGCGATGTTCTGGATTTATTAGTTGATCTGACATTTCCTTAACTTTGCTTTATTTAGTTGGTTCATAATTATTCGGTGTCCTTCCGAAGAAACGATCGTCTTTATCTGTACGTCCAGGATCTTCTAAAGGGTACTCTTTACGCATAGGAAACGAAGACATGCCTTCATCGTTTAGTATTCGTTTCATATTGGGATGCCCCTTGAATATAATTCCGTAGAAATCATAAGTTTCACGCTCCATCCAGTTAGCTGCCGCGAAGATATCAACCGTCGTGTCAACTTCCAGTTTATTTCCGTTAAGGAATGTTTTCACGCGTACACGTATATTGTCTATCCAATTGTGTAATAGATAAACAACTGCGAATTGCGAATCCTTTTCATTATCAGGATAATGTACACCACACAAATCTGTCATAAAATTAAAGTGTAACGTTTCATTTTCTTTCATAAAACGTATTACATCTTTAATAACAGCAGGAGTAGCTTCGAATGTAAAGATATCCTGTTCCATTCTGAAGTTTGAAACTTCAGCGCCGAACTTTTCACTTATCTTATTTTCAATAACTGTAGATTCTAGTGCCATTATTCCTTATTTATTATTCAAATTTATATGATTCAAGTAATTTTTCGTATCTGTCCGAGCCTCTTCGATGTATTGACTCGTGTTTTACTAATTCTTGTAATTGCATGACACCGTCTAATATTTGTTCGGGGCGAGGAGGGCAACCAGGTACATATACATCTACAGGAATAACCTTATCTATTCCTTGCAATACCGAATATGTATCGAATATTCCTCCTGATGATGCGCAGGCACCAACTGCAATCACCCATTTAGGTTCAGCCATTTGTTCGTATACATGACGAAGAATAGGAGCCATTTTTTTAGAAATAGTCCCCATTACCAATAGCATATCAGCTTGACGAGGTGAAAAGCTGTTTCGTTCTGCTCCAAAGCGGCCCATATCATAGGTTGAAGCCATTGTTGCCATAAACTCAATTCCACAGCATGAGGTTGCAAATGGTAGAGGCCAAAGCGAGTTTGCACGCGCAAGACCTATTGCATAGTCGAATTTAGTGGCAAAGAATCCATGACCGGTATATCCTTCAGGGGCCGGTACTATATTTATATTAGAAGAATTGCTCATAGTCTTGTATATTTATTTTTCCCATTCCAAAGCCTTACGTTTCATTTCATAGAAGAAACCTACGACAATGACTCCGATGAAAATTCCCATTTTGCCAAAACCTTCCCAGCTAAGCTCTTTGAAATTTACAGCCCAAGGATACATGAATATGATTTCTATGTCAAATAAGACAAAGAGAATTGCTACTAGGAAATATTTAATAGGAAATGGTGATCGAGCATTGCCTATCGGGTCGAGTCCGCATTCAAAGTTAGCATCTTTTCTTGCGTTTTTGCGTCTTGGACCTAGCATGTTTGATGCCAGTACAGTTGCAAATACAAATAAGAAGGAAAATGCAACTTGTATTAATATCGGTATAAAATCATATAAGTTTGAATTCATGATCTTGATTTTAACATACTTTGTTTATTGCTACAAAGATACTTTTTTTATTTGTCAAAAAAGAACAAAATGACTCATATATTTTATCAATATTGTCAATTAAAATGAGTGTAAATGTATGAAGGCGTCATTTTGTTCACTGAAGATTGCAAAATGATATTGAAGTGTTTTTTTTGTTGTCAGGGTGTTGGCGAATATCTATTGAAAACAATATTTTTGATGGTGTTTTGTAAATGTTAATTAATATTTGAGTGTTATTATGTATTTTTATTTGTGAATATATGTTTAATAACATTTTTGTATGTCTTTTTGCTCTCTTAGAGGTCTTGGTTGTTCCTGTAATTATTTGTTTATTAATTGATTGGGTTTGTGTTTTGTGTTTGGAGTTAACGCTGGCTCTAGATTTTATTAAAATGTTAATTAACACTTTGAGTGTTTCTTTTATGATTTTCTCTTATACATTTGCACAATACATTAAATGTGCTGAACCCTTAAATAAAAAAAACTATGATGTGTAAATTTAAAAGAAAAAGGATTAATCCTTTTGGGCAAAGTGTCCACGTTTCCATCTTTCTTCTTGCTTTTCTCTTTATGCTGAGCAGTCTTGTATACTCTCAGTCAGGGAATAAGATTACAGTAAAAGGTATTGTTACGGATATGCTAGGAGAACCTTTGGTTGGGGCTACTGTTTCAGAGAAAGGAACGACGAATGCGAATATGACTGATATTGATGGCAATTTTACTTTGTCAGTTGCTTCTGATGGTGTATTGTCTGTGACTTATGTTGGTTTTCTTCCGAAAGAAGTTGCTGTTAATGGGCAGACAACCATTAATATTTCGTTGACTGAAGATTCTAAAGTTCTTGATGAAGTTGTTGTAACAGCTTTAGGAATTAAACGGGACAGAAAATCACTTGGATACGCTTTGTCTGAAGTGAAAGGAGATCAGTTGACCGAAACGAGAGATGCTAATATAGCAAACTCTTTATCAGGAAAGGTTGCGGGATTGCAGGTTAAGCAATCAGGTACCGGTGCAGCCGGCTCTAGTAGAATTGTTCTTCGCGGGAATAATTCTATTGATGGTAATAATCAACCACTTGTCGTTGTGGACGGGATACCTATTAATAGCGAAACTGGCGGTTCTGATGACTATTGGGGTAACCAGGCGGTAGATAGAGGTTCTGGTATGGCAGATATTTCACCCGACGATATTGAGTCTATCTCGGTATTGAAAGGGCCTGCTGCAGCTGCTCTTTACGGATCGCGTGCTGGTAATGGTGTTATTATGATTACTACAAAAACTGGTTCTGGATCAAAAGGTATTGGTATTTCTGTAAATTCAAATCTAACATTCGATTCTCCGATGCAAAGTCCAAAGTATCAGAATGAGTATGGGCAAGGCACAGATGGAAAGTATAACTCTACTGCAGCAAGTAGCTGGGGGGAAAGAATGACCGGGCAAACATTTAAAAATCTTGTTGGAGATAATATAACATATTCTCCTGCTGATAATGATTTAAATAGTTTTCTTCGTACAGGTACAACATGGACCAATAGTGTAGAGTTGACAAGTGCCAATGATAAAAATACATTCCGTGTTGGGGTTATGAATCTATCTAATAAGAATATTGTACCTAACAGTGGTTTTGGTCGAACTTCATTTACTATGCGTGGAACCGCAGAATTGACTAGTAAGTTGTCAATGGATGCTAAGATATCCTATATTAATCAGAAAACAGAAAATCGTGTAAAGTTGGCGGGAGATCCGGATAATATTTTCCTTAATTATCTAAGAATGCCTCGTTCTATACACTATAGTGATCTGAATAAACCAGGGCAAGATTATGCTTATGTAGATGGTACAACAAGTGTTGGCGGTACAGATCTTTCAGGAAAGCCAGTCGCTTGGACAGATTCGTATGGTGGTATGGTTCGAAATCCATATTGGGGTGCTTATAAAAATACGAATGAAGATAGAAGACATCGTTTTATAGGTTTTGGCTCATTAAAATATGAATTTACGGAGTGGTTGAATATACAAGGGCGTTATGGTATGGACTTCACAACTGCGCAATATAAGATGCGTCAGGCAACAGGAACTCCATATTGGTATCAGGAAGGTGAGTATATTATTCATAAGGATCAGAATTATGAGATAAATGCGGATTTCCTAGTTACGTTTAATAAACAGCTTTCAGATAAGCTTGGGTTAGTCGCTACAGCTGGTGGTAATGTTATGTATAAGCGTATAGATAATATGATGGGACGTACCAATGGATTGATAGCAAAAGACTGGTTTACTTTAGCTAATGGAAAGACTAAGGATGTATCAGATTTCTTATCAAGGAAACAAATCAATTCATTGTATGCTACAACCTCTTTTGCTTGGGATAATATGTTGTATCTTGATTTAACAGCACGTAACGACTGGTCTTCGTCTCTTAATTCTTATAATAATTCATACTTTTACCCATCGGTAAGCGCTAGCTGGTTGTTTTCAGAAACATTCAAAAATTTAGGCCCTATAAACTATGGGAAAGTACGTTTGTCTTGGGCTGAAGTAGGAAACGATACTGATCCATTTAACTTGATTAATACAAGGATGTTGTCTACCAGGTATATAGTGAATGAAAAAACGGGGCAGATAGAAACCATTCTTAATGGAGATAAAGGTGATACGCGGAAGTTGTATAATCTAAAAAATGAAACTGTTAATTCTTATGAGTTAGGATTGGAGTTACGAGCTCTAAATAGTCGTATTGGATTAGATTTTGCTTTTTATAATAAGGATGCTAAAAATCAGATTTTAAAAATGAACACACCTTCGTCAACGGGTTACTCATATAAATATGTAAATGCAGGAAATGTTCGAAATTCAGGTGTTGAGATTATGTTGACAGGAACTCCAGTGAAAACTAAAGATTTTACATGGGATATAGCATTGAACTTCTCTAAGAATAAAAATAAAATAGTAGAACTAGCAGATGGTATAGAGCAACAAGTATTGAGTGATCCATCTTATGCAAGCATGGTAGATATAGTAGCAAAAGAAGGCGGTTCCTATGGCGATATCTATGGTAAACCATATAAGAGGAACGATAAAGGAGAGATACTATTGTCAGAAAAAGGACTACCAGAAGCATCCGGAGATAAAGTGAAATTAGGAAATAACAATCCGGATTGGATGGGTGGACTGACAAATACATTCCGATATAAAGATTTTGATTTTTCTTTCCAGATTGATATGCGCTATGGAGGAGAAGTATACATGGGGTCTATACAAGCAGGTTCATTGGCAGGAACATTAGACAATACATTGGCTGGTCGTGAAAAAATGGTTGCGCCGGGTGTTGATGCTAGTGGAAATCCGGGTGTAGAAACTACCGCTCAAAAATATTGGACTGCTTTAGGAGATATTGCTGAGGCTTGGATGTATGATGCGACAAATGTAAGATTACGTGAATTGAGTGTAGGTTATAAATTACCGCGCAAATTATTACACAAAACACCGGTGCAGGGTGTGAAAATAAGTTTCGTAGGACGTAATTTATGGATGATACATAGCAAAACTAAAGGATTCGATCCTGAAGCAGGTTTCTCTACAGGTAATGCTCAAGGGTTTGAATATGGTTCTATGCCTACTTTACGTAGCCTTGGATTCAATGTTAATGTTACATTCTAATTTTATATCAGAAACAATTATGAAAACAAAAAATATATTTATTTCATTTTTATTGGGGGCCACCTTGTTTAGCTCAGGGTGTACCGATGGTTTTGATGCACTCAACTCTGATCCGAATAATCCGGATGATAGTCGCTATGATTTCTCATACTCCGATATTGCTGCGTCTATAAGAAATATAGCAACTTATGGAGGTGCGGATGTTCATCAACGGGCAAAGGCCTTGAGTATAGATGTGTATGCTCAATATACCGGGGGAAGTGGAACGTCTCGTACGTATGCTATGAATGATGAATGGCAGGCTAAGTATTGGAATAGTTATTATAATACCTGGCTTACAACACTAAATATTGTAATTAAGAATTCTGCCCAATATGAGGGTCGAGATAACTCTATAGCAATAGCACGTATATGGCGAGTATACGGGCAAGCTCAATTTACAGATTATTTTGGTCCGGCTCCATTTCCGTTTTCTCCGGATGACGAGAATCCTGATTATATGCCATTGGACAAGCAATATGAGTTGTATTTTAAAGAACTTGATGAGGCTGTAAAGCAATTCGATCCAAAACTCAAATTTATGTCTGGTGAAGATCAGATTTACTGGGGAGATATGGCTGCATGGAAGCGTTTTGCAAATACATTAAGATTAAGATTGGCACTTAAATTATCTGAGATAGATGAAGAGGCTTGTAAGAGCCAAATTCAGGCAGCGCTAGCAGCTGATGGAGGTATTATGACAGCTAAGGATAATGCGGCAATAGCAGGTACTACCGGGTGGGGTAATCAGTACCCATATTACTTATATCAAGTTGGTTGGGGAGAAAAGCAAGTTTTAGTAAAATCTATGGAGAAAGCGCTTACCAATATTGGTGGAATAGCATTAAAATATACCGATAAGGAAGGAAATCCCGTCCTAGATAGTAAAGGTAAGGTTATAACTCCTACTGGGCCGGCAAAAATAGATCCTCGTGGGCTAAGAATGTTTGATCCGGGACCTGCTGACTTTGGCTATAAATGGGCAGGTTTAATAGCTGGACAACAGACTGAAGATGGGGATGCCAGAAATAATGTAGGTAAGATGAGTCAAATTTTTGTAATACCGAATGATTCTAGGAAAACAGATATTTTCCTTTATTCAGAAGTTTGCTTTATTATGGCAGAAATAGCTGAGCGCTTTGGTATAAATGGAGGCAAGTCAGCTAAAGAATGGTATGAAGAAGGAGTAAAACAGTCGTTCTTGAAGTGGGGATTGGTTGATGAAAACGGAGCTTTGGATACTAATCTTGTGAATGCTTATTTAGAATCTACAGATAAGAACTCATGGGGTACTTCGGCGAAATACGATGATGTTGTAGGAGCAGGTAATACTGAATTGGAGAAAATTATAACTCAAAAATATATTGCCTCATATCCGGATATGTCATTACAGATATGGAACGATAAGCGGAGATTGAATCTTCCGGCATTAGATATACCTCAATATAGGAATGAAGGATATGGTACTTATCCTGGGGGAGGAGATATATATAATCCATTAAATTATATACAAAGAACAGTTTATCCTCAAAACGAGAAATTGATAAATGAAAGTAAATACAATGCGGGAGTAGCTCAATTAGAAGGAGGCGATAAAACTTCAGCTCCTTTATGGTGGGCTTCTAAAAAAAGTAATTATTGCACATCAGCAAAATAAAGAAAGGCTCCATTTCACAACTACACGTAAGACCGCTCATTTTGGGCGGTCTTGTTTTGTTGATTTATACCTGAGTCGTATTCGGATAGGGTGCAGTACTTGTGTTTACGGGTTTGTAAAATGTTTTTGCCATAGTTGGATATCTAGCGATTTGCAGATCGTGAAGGATATAAAGATAAAACGACCTTAAAATATTTATTTATTCAAAAAAACTTTATACCTTTGCAGCCGTTCTTTTTAGAGTTATATATATAAGACGTGGGAAAATTTAGCCTATATAATATACCTCTCAGAGGTTTGTCGGAAGGGAAGCATGAGTTCAAGTATGACTTGGATAAAGGTTTTTTTTCGCTTATCGATGACGGTACAGCTGATGTAAAGAAGGGAGATTTGAATGTAATAGTGTCTCTAAAAAAGACAGCGGTTACATTTGAATTGAATTTCGCTATTACAGGTGTTGTACTTGTTTCGTGCGATAGATGTTTGGATGACATTGCAATGGATGTCGATACGAAGAATAAATTAATCGTGAAGTTCGGAAAAGAATATTCGGAAGAGAGCGATGAAATTGTTATTATACCCGAAGAAGACGGTGAGATAAATATTGCATGGTTTTTATATGAGTTCATAGTATTGAGCTTGCCTGCAAAAAGAGTACATCCTGCCGGGACATGTAATAAGGCTATGTCTTCAAAATTAAACAAGCATAGAGCTAAAAGTGTCGATGAGGAATCGGACGATGATGTAGATGATGATATGTCGTTAGACGAAGATGATTCATCTTTCACAGATTCACGTTGGGATGCCCTAAAAGATGCACCTATAGACGAAGATTAAACTATAAGAGGAAACTAAAATTTTCTAATTTAGATAAATAAAATAACTAAAATAAAACAAAAAAATGGCACATCCGAAGCGAAAACAGTCAAAATCGAGAACAGCTAAAAGAAGAACTCATGATAAAGCAGTAGCCCCTACATTGGCAGTGTGTTCTAATTGTGGTTCTTGGCATGTATTTCATACAGTTTGCCCTGAATGCGGATATTACAGAGGCAAATTAGCTATCGAAAAAGGAGCTGCGGTTTAATTAGATTATACCTAAACTCTAAGCCCTATATTAGGGCATTTTTTTTATTAAATACTCACAAAAGCAGAAATAACAATGATTCGAGCCGCAATAACCGGTGTTGGTGCATATATTCCTGAAGATATTTTGACAAATGAAGAATTGTCGAAAATCGTTGATACTACAGATGAATGGATAATATCGCGAGTAGGTATTAAGGAGCGTCGTGTGTTAGGTGAAGGTAAGGGAACTTCTGTAATGGGTGCTGAAGCTGTAAAAGAGTTGTTGAGAAAAACAAATACTAAGCCAGAAGAGGTTGAAGTAATTATTTTTGCTACAACTACCCCCGATTATATATTTCCTTCTACGGCAGCGATGACAGCCGAAGCATGTGGTATAAAAAACGCTTTAGGTTTTGATATACAAGCTGCATGTTCAGGTTTCTTATATGCTTTGGAAACAGGGTCAAATTTTATCAAGTCGGGACAATATAAGAAAGTTGTGATAGTAGCCGGAGATAAAATGACTTCTATTACAAACTATAAAGATCGTACTACTTGTCCATTGTTTGGTGATGCTGTGGGAGCAGTCATGCTTGAGCCTACAACCGAAGAATACGGTGTAATGGATTCTATCTTGCATGTTGATGGCGTAGGGATACCTCATTTGCATATGCATGGAGGAGGCTCTGTTTATCCGGCTTCATACGAAACTGTTGATAAAGGTATGCATTATGTATATCAGGAAGGGCAGGTTGTATTTAAACATGCCGTATCTCGTATGGCCGATGTATCCGTTGAAATAATGGAGCGTAATCACCTTACCAAAGATGATGTTTCATGGTTAGTACCGCATCAGGCAAATATTCGTATAATAGAAGCTGTTGGTAACCGAATGGGGCTTTCGGCAGATAAAGTTATGGTAAATATCCAAAAATATGGAAACACCAGTGCAGGTACAATTCCGGTTTGTCTGTATGAATGGGAATCTCAACTTAAAAAAGGAGACAACATTATCCTGACTGCTTTCGGAGCTGGATTTACATGGGGTTCTGTATATTTGAAATGGGCGTATTGATAAATAGATTTATTTAAATCGAGATATAAAAGGATAACAGCTAGTTATCCTTTTTCTTTTTTTAATGATTATCTTTAAAGGCTTAAATACAAAAACAAGATGAAAATACCATTCAAAACATCCTTATTTATTATTCTTTTTCTAGGATTGATTTTTTCGTGCAAGAACGAAAAAGGCCTAATACCATATGGAGCTCTACCCTCTCCAGATCAATTGAAGTGGCAACAAATGGAATATTACATGTTTATTCATTTTGGGCCTAATACATTTACAGATGTAGAATGGGGTGATGGAAAAGAAGACCCCAAGGTATTTAATCCAACAGATCTTGATTGTCGCCAATGGGCTGCTACGGCTAAGGCTGCTGGGATGAAAGGTATAATAATAACAGCAAAGCATCATGATGGTTTTTGTCTGTGGCCAAGTAAATATAGTACACATACTGTAAGAGAAAGCCCTTGGAAGGACGGTAAAGGAGATATATTGAAGGAGCTGTCCGAAGCTTGTCGGGAATACGATCTGAAATTTGGGGTATACCTATCGCCATGGGATCAAAATCATCCTGCTTATGGGACGCCAGAATATAATCAAGTTTTTGCCAATACATTGAATGAAGTTTTATCGAATTATGGAGAGGTTTTCGAACAGTGGTTTGATGGAGCTAATGGAGAGGGTAAAGACGGTAAGAGACAAGTCTATGATTGGAGCTTATTCCATAATATTGTTTATCGTAATCAGCCTCATGCTATTATCTTTAGTGATGTTGGTCCCGGATGTCGTTGGATGGGCAACGAAAGAGGTATTGCAGGCGAGACCAACTGGTCTACTTTGAATATTGAGGGTTTTGAGCCTGGAGCAAAAGCACCTTCTACAGAAGTTTTGAACAGAGGAGAGCAAGGCGGAAAAGCATGGGTCCCGGCAGAAACTGATGTGTCTATTCGTCCGGGATGGTTTTACAGTCCATCTACAGATGACAAAGTGAAAACAGTAGATGAATTGATGAATATCTATTATACCTCCATAGGACGAAACTCTAATCTTCTACTTAATGTACCGCCAGATCGTCGTGGGCGTATACATCCTACTGATTCCATAAGGCTGATGGAATTCCGTAAAGCTATTGAGGAAGAATTCAAAGATAATCTGATGAAAAAAGCAGAGGTGAAATCTAATGCTGATTCTCAATACGATATTTCGAATATTAAAGATGAAGATTATGATACATATTGGGCTTCGGCAGATGGTGATCAATCTCCTTCAATAGAGATAAATTTTAAAACCTCAACTTCTTTTAACAGGCTTCTTTTACAAGAATATATACCGTTAGGTCAGCGAGTGTCATCTTTTAATGTAAAATATTGGAGTGATAAGAATAATGATTGGTCTGATTTAGTAGAAGCTACAACTATCGGGTATAAGCGAATATTGCGCTTTCCGACTGTTGAGACAAAGAAAATAAAAATAGATTTCAATGCATTAGCATCTCCTGTAATCAGTACAATTGAGGTCTTTAAGGCCTCGGAGCAATTATCTGCACCTATCATAGAGCGTGATAAGTCAGGAATGGTTGTCATTAAATGTAAAACGCCAGATCCGTCCATCTATTATACAATAGATGGGTCAAATCCATCTGTTTCGTCCGTGAAATACAATAAACCGTTTCTATTGTCGAAGGGAGGCATTGTAAAGGCAATAGCGATGGTAAACGATGGTGGGGAAAAAAGTGATATAGTTAGTGAATCTTTTGATATTGCTCCGGAGAAATGGAGTGTTGTATCACCTTCTTCTGAAGGTGTTTCAAAAATAATAGATGGAAATAAAAATACATCTGTTGAAGTTGGAATTAATGATGCTTTAGTGATTGATTTAGGCGAAGTCCTCAATCTAAAAGGCTTCACATATACTCCGGTGGCAAATGTACAGGCATCTAATATATCGAGGTATGATTTTCTTATTAGTATCGACGGGAAGAACTGGGATAAAGTGAAGAGTAATGCAATATTTAATAATATGAAGAACAATCCTGTGATACAAAATGTCTGGTTCGACAAAGTAGTCAATACCCGCTATTTAAAATTGAGCCCGACTCAATTAACGACAGGGGGTGATAAATATAAAATAGCAGAGTTGGGGATCATAACTCGATAAGATAATTTTTATTTATCTTTATAGCCAAAATAGAAATATATAATGAAGAAATTTATATACTTAATTTGTCTTATTGTCGTTTTGTTTGTTGCTTGTAATAGTGACAATGAGAATGATGTTAGGACTATGAGAGTTCAATCTATAGATTTATCAGATTTTAATCTTTATCAAGGAATAGATACAACTGCCGTTAATTTTAATAACTTGAAAAAAAGAGATTTAATTGTTCGATATTTCACCGCAGGTGGTCGATTGGCATTTAATTATGCTTTATATGATAGTATTACTTTCCAATTTAACGCAGATCGCCTGACTTATACTCATGAGAAAAAATTCAAAATTTTATCAACCTATACTTTTAGAAATGATTCTCTTTTTATCAACAAGAGTGATGGTTCATCTCTATTTATAGCATTAGGCTCATCACCAGAAAATCTTTATAGACGCAAAAGTTTAATTAGGTTTCCGTTGACGGAGAAAAAAGATACTGCATTTGCATTAGATGAAATATTGAATTTAGAGAAATCATTGAAAATAGCCAAGGATATTAGTAATCGTGATTTTGTAAATCCAACAGACACAATTGCTTGGTGTAATATTATTTACAATATTGAATAAAGCAACTTTGATTTTTCAATTTAAAGAAGAAAAAATGAATTTGAGATACATATATTTATTACCTATTCTATTATTAGCTTTTTTTGCTTGTGGTAGTGATGATAGTACGTCGACCGGAGTGTTACGCTACGCAGAGTCAAAAATAGAAGAACCATTCAAACTGTATACTGGTGGTTCTGCTGGCGCTATAGAATGTGATACAACCAATAAACTAAAAATTGTAGATTATATCAGTTCATCCATTTACGAAAACTATTCTAATACAACAATTGCCTTTCCTGCCGAAAATCAGATACTGATTACTTTAGCACAAGGAGGTGTAAAGCCGGAAAAAAGCCTTTGTAAGTTCGAGAATGGCTCTCTCTTTATTCATACGGGAGAAAAATATCAGTATTTTGGCGAAGGTGGTATAAATAGTTTAGCTATCAGGCAGCATTATGTAGGATATAAAACCGGAGAAGGAACTTTTCGCTTGAGGCAGATTGAACCACAAAAAGAAGTTACAGCTGAGGAGGTAGCTTCCTATTCTTCTTTTGGTTCACTCGAAAATATGAAATTGGAAGAAGATACATTGGTTTGGTGCACACGTGTTTCTTATTTTAGATAGAACTGATAATCAGTCAAGAAAAAATAGAGGTTCACTAATTGTGAACCTTCTTGTTTCTATACATTTCGATAAAAATACGTACCTTTACGCAAAATTTAGAGTACATTATAATTTATGGGAAATTTAGTAGCTATAGTCGGTCGTCCAAATGTGGGCAAATCTACCTTATTCAACCGTTTGACCGAAAGCCGGCAAGCTATAGTAGATGAGACGTCAGGAACAACACGCGACCGCCAATATGGAAAGGTACAATGGGGAGGACAAGAGTTTTCCCTTGTAGATACAGGGGGATGGGTCGTTAATTCAGATGATGTCTTCGAAAGTGAAATAAATAAACAAGTTTCTATAGCTCTTGAAGAAGCCGATCTGATTCTTTTTGTAGTAGATGTAATGAATGGTCTTACCGACCTTGATGCGGGTGTAGGTAATATGATGCGCCGGACTAAGAAGCCTATTATATTGGTTTCTAATAAAGCAGATAATTTTAATCTTCATGCTCAATCCGCCGAATTTTACGGTTTAGGAGTAGGTGATCCGGTTAATATATCAGCTATTAATGGTGCAGGTACAGGGGATTTGTTAGATATAATCGTTTCCAAGCTGACCAAGAAAGAGGACGATGCACCACTCGAAGAAATACCACGTATAGCTATAGTAGGACGTCCTAATGCAGGTAAATCATCATTTGTAAATGCATTAATGGATGAGGAGCGTAATATTGTAACAAATATTGCAGGCACAACGCGTGACTCTATCTATACACGTTTCGATAAGTTTAATATGAACTTTTACCTTGTAGATACTGCTGGTATACGCAAGAAAGGCAAGGTTACCGAAGATTTGGAGTACTACTCGGTTATACGTTCTATAAAGGCTATTGAAAATTCGGATGTTTGTGTGCTGATGCTCGATGCCACACAGGGTATAGAGAGTCAGGACATGAATATATTTTCTTTAATACAGAAAAACAGAAAAGGCCTTGTTGTATGTGTCAATAAGTGGGATTTGGTAGAGAATAAGGAACAAATAGTAATTAAGACTTTTGAGAAAGCTATTCGTGAACGTTTAGCTCCTTTCACTGACTTTCCTATTGTTTTTGCTTCAGCCGAGACAAAGCAAAGGGTGTTGAAAGTGTTGGAGATTGCAAAAGAAGTATATGAACGCCGCAAAACAAAGGTACCTACTCATAAGTTGAATGAAGTATTGTTGCCAATCATAGAACATACTCCACCACCTGCAAATAAAGGGAAATATATTAAGATAAAATATATTACGCAGTTGCCTAATACACAGGTTCCTACGTTTGTGTTTTTCTGCAACTTACCACAGTGGATCAAAGACCCTTATAAGCGATTCTTGGAAAATAGAATTCGTGATAATTGGAATTTGTCTGGAACACCGATAAATATTATCATAAGAGAAAAATAGTATTATATTATGTGATAAAGTAAAAGCCGGTTTTTTGAAAATCGGCTTTTCTCTTTATAAAATATAGTTCATAGATCTTTTAACACTACTATTATTTCATATCTATAGTTTTCTGATAATTATTATAAATTAGTTATTTTTGTATACTTTATTATATACCAATTGGATATTAAATACAATGAGTCAGTTGACGATCAATATAAAAAACAAAAGGGCTAGTTTCGATTATGAATTCATAGAAACATATACAGCCGGAATTGTACTTACCGGTACTGAAATAAAATCTATACGACTAGGTAAAGCTAGTTTAGTAGATACATTTTGTATATTCGAGAAGAATGAATTGTGGGTTCGTAATATGTATATTGCCGAATATTTTTACGGGTCTTATAATAATCATACAGCAAAACGCGATAGAAAGCTGTTGTTAAACAAAAAAGAGCTAAAAAAGATAGCACGTTTAGTAAAAGAGACTGGTTATACCATTGTTCCCACACGTATGTTTCTTAATGATAGGGGACTGGCTAAAGTTAATATTGCGGTAGCTAGGGGTAAAAAACAATATGATAAACGTCAAAGTCTTCGAGAGAAAGATGATAAGAGAGCTATGGACCGGGCTATGAAACAGTAGCTTATTAAAAGTAATATGGCTAATATAGAACGAATGGATGTATGACAGACAATAGACTACAAAAGTTAACTCTCATTGGTTTAGCATGTTTGTTTTTCGTCTTTGTTTTCGTGCTGAATCGATTATATCCTTTATATGCTGATGACTGGGGATATATATACTCGAATGATAGTTTTATACCTCTGTGTAAAGAGGTTTTAGGTCGTTTGTATAGTCAGTATATGACATGGGGCGGGAGGTCTGTAGTTCATGGTATTGCTCATGTATTATCGAATATAGGACATAACGGTAAAGTTATTGTCAATAGTTTGGCTTTTATCGCATACATATATATGATATATTGTATTAGCAATAAAGGGAAAAACCCAAATTGTATTTTTTTCTTACTTCTCGGCCTTATTCTTTGGTTGGTTTTGCCTGCATTTAATAGTACTGTATTATGGTTGGTCGGATCGGCTAATTATTTGTGGGGTACCTTCATTGTAATACTTTTTTTATACCCTTATTATTCTTACTATATTTCCGGAAAGTTTAAAGATAATTATCTGAAAGCTATGTTTTTCTTTCTCGTTGGGATCTTTTCTGGTTGGACCAATGAGAATATGTTTGCGGCTCAAATATTTTTTATTATTGGTTGGGGTTTATTACTTCGATACAATAAGATGAAAATACCCGTGTGGGCTATTCTGGGTTTCTTAGGGGTCTGTATAGGCGGATTGATAATGATTTTAGCACCGGGTAATTATCTTCGATCGGAAGTTGTAAATGAAAGCTTGGGGCTAGTGGATAAATCTCTATTGGAAAATATTGCATATAGGGTATTAAAAGTAGGATATAGATATTTGGTTTATATATTTCCTATATCCATCGTATATGTAGTGTTATTATACTTTTTCAAAAAGAGATTGGGCAGACAGGCGAAAGATAGTAAAATTTTATTGGGTTCATTATTGTTTTTCGCTACTGCGCATATTGCATGGATGTCGATGGTAGCGTCCCCAATCTTTCCCCCTCGGGCAGCTTTTGGGATTGTTAGCTTATTAATAATAGCCTTGGGAGTTTTGTATGCAGATATGGACAAAAAAAGACTTCGAAATATCAATATAGGAATGGTCTCTATTCTTTTATTAGCTTTTCTGATAAATTTTTATTTTCAATATAGGAGTATCAATTATTTGTCTGAAGAGTTTGGCAAAAGAGAACTATATTTGGAAGAGCAGAAAGCTAAAGGGCATAAGGATATATCATTCGATAATAAGATTGAGTTACCATCTAGATATGATTTTGAAGATTTATCAGATGACCCCGAATATTGGTTGAATGAAATGTATGCAAAATATTATGGGATAAATTCGGTAAGAGTTATTTATGATAAATAGAGAGACGCGAGATGATAATAAGTAGGATTGTGATCTATATATTTAATACATAAATTAATACATAAAACTTTTAACGAAAGAGAGATTTCATTGAGAGAGCAAAAGGATAGGGGAATAGAGGATATAATATTTAAAGGCAGAATAGGAATTCATTATAAATTTGGATTTATGGATTTAGAAGAAGATCCTTGTGCTTCTTTGAATCAGCAATATGCTCGGTTTTATAATGTGCGTTCAGTCAGAATTCTTCCTACTGATTGATAGACAAAGACGTAGATTTATTTAGGATATATCCTTCTATTTATTTAATTTTGAAGACTTTTGTGAAATAGAGAAAATTCTCTTAGAACATTTATCCATATAATGTTGTTATTTCGCTGATTTACAAAATATTTATATTCTAAGGTCGTAGAATCTTGAAATATAAATAATACATAATAATTTATTGTCGATGCAAAAAATACAAGATATATTAAGAGATAGGATACTTATCCTCGATGGTGCGATGGGTACCATGATACAACGATATAAATTGACCGAGGAAGATTTCCGGGGTGAACGTTTCGAAGATTCGGTTACTCTGTTGAAAGGGAACAACGATTTGTTGTGCCTCACACGTCCCGATGTCATAGAAGCTATCCATCGTGAATACCTCGAAGCTGGAGCCGATATAATAGAAACTAATACATTTAATGCCAATTCTATATCTATGGAAGACTATAATATGTCTCACTTAGTAAAAGAAATGAATATAGAAGCGGCTAAGTTAGCAAAGAAGGCTGCAGTTGATTATACGATGCAAAATCCCGACAAACCTCGTTTTGTTGCCGGTTCGATAGGACCTACAAATAAGACAGCATCGATGAGTCCGAAAGTAGAGAATCCTATTTTTCGGGCGGTTACATTCGACGATCTTTATTTTGCATATAAAGAGCAGATTGAAGGATTGATCGATGGAGGTGTTGATTTACTACTTATTGAGACAATATTCGATACATTGAATGCGAAAGCAGCTTTGTTTGCTGCAGATGAAGTGCGTAAAGAAAGGAATATAGATTTACCGATAATGATCTCAGTAACTCTTTCCGATAAAGGAGGGCGTACTCTATCTGGACAAACGGTTGGTGCGTTTTTAGCATCAGTAAGTCATATAGATTTTCTTTCGGTAGGGCTTAATTGCTCTTTTGGAGCATCTGATATGAAGCCATTCTTGAAAGAGTTGGGACGTCTTGCTCCAAGCTTTGTTTCTGCTTATCCTAATGCCGGACTACCTAATCAGTTTGGAGAATATGACGAAACGCCGGAAATAATGGCTAACCAGATAAAAGAATATGTAGACGAAGGATTGGTTAATATATTAGGCGGTTGTTGTGGTACAACTCCGGAGCATATTGCAAGATATGTTGACTTGATAGAAGGAGCCACACCACATAAACCTGTAGAAAAGCCTCAATATATGTGGTTGTCGGGTTTGGAGCTATTAGAAGCTAAACCTGAAATAAACTTTATAAATATTGGGGAGCGCCTCAATGTCGCTGGTTCTCGTAAGTTTCTCCGCTTGATAAAGGAGGAGAAATATGAAGAAGCTCTTACTATTGCCCATAAACAAGTAGAGGATGGGGCTCAGGTGCTTGATGTTAATATGGATGAAGGCCTGTTGGATGGAGTAAAAGAAATGACTACATTCCTTAACTTAATGGCATCTGATCCGGATGTATCTCGTGTCCCTGTCATGATAGACTCTTCGAAATGGGAGGTAATTGAGGCTGGACTCAAGTGTGTACAAGGCAAGCCGATAGTCAATTCCATTTCACTAAAAGGGGGAGAGGAAGAATTTCTTCGTCAGGCTCGTTTGGTAAGAGCGTACGGAGCAGCTGTAATTATAATGGCTTTCGATGAAACAGGACAGGCTGATACCTTTGCTCGTAGAATAGAGATTTGCGAAAGGGCCTACAAAATACTTGTCAATGATGGATTTAATCCACTGGATATTATCTTCGACCCTAACATTTTGGCTATAGCTACAGGTATAGAGGAACATCGCGGATATGCTGTCGATTTTTTGGAAACAATCACTTGGATTAAGAAGAATTTACCACATGCTAAAATTAGTGGAGGGGTTAGTAATCTGTCTTTTTCATTCCGAGGCAATGACTACGTTCGCGAAGCTATGCATGCTGTATTCTTGTATTACGCTATTCAGCGGGGTATGGATATGGGGATTGTGAATCCCGGGCAATCTGTAGTTTACGACGATATTCCTCTCGATTTGAGAAACCTTGTGGAAGATGTGATTTTCAATCGTAGGGCTGAAGCTACGGATGAACTGATCGAGTATGCCGAAAAAATAAAGAACGAATATACTGGGCAGGCAGAACAGAAGGTCGAAGAATGGCGTTCTTTCTCTCTCGATGAACGTATTCAGTATGCATTAATGAAGGGTATTAGCGACTACTTGGAAGAGGATTTGGCCGAAGCATTGAAAATATATCCCAAAGCAGTAGATATTATCGATAAGCCTTTAATGGATGGAATGAATAAGGTTGGAGATCTATTTGGTGCCGGTAAAATGTTCTTGCCTCAAGTTGTAAAGACGGCTCGTACTATGAAACGGGCTGTAGCTATCCTTCAACCTACATTAGAGGCACAAAAATCATCTTCTGCTGGAAGTAATAAGGCTGGAAAATTAGTTATTGCCACAGTAAAAGGAGATGTACACGATATAGGTAAAAATATTGTATCCATAATTCTCGCTTGCAACAATTACGAGGTCATCGATCTGGGAGTTATGACCCCACCGGAGGTTATCATACAGAAAGTAAAAGAAGAACAGCCCGATATCCTTTGCCTTAGTGGTTTGATAACTCCTTCTCTCGAAGAAATGAGTATTGTAGCTCATGAGATGGAAAAAGCAGGATTTACTATTCCTTTAATGATAGGTGGTGCAACTACATCTAAGTTGCATACAGCTATTAAGATAGATCCTAAATATAATAATGGTTCGGTAGTATATGTAAAAGATGCATCTCAGGCTCCATCGGCTGTAGGTAAGTTGATAAATCCGAACACGAAAGATAATTATATAAAAGATATTCGTAACGAGTATGCCTCTTTACGCGATACGGCAGTAGATAAGAGAATAGGATTACTTCCTTTATCAGGAGTTATAAATAAAGGAATGGGGATTGATTGGACTAATTATCAAACTCCTGAACCGAATGTGGAGGGACGTCAGGTACTGAAACATATTCCTATTGAAACGATTATACCTTATGTCGATTGGAAGTTTTTCTTTCATTCGTGGAACCTTTCAGCTCGTTATGCTACAGTTCAAAATATAGATGATTGTCCTTCATGCAAAACTGCATGGCTAAATACTTTTCCTGAACGGGAAAGGGAAAAAGCGGCGGAAGGAATGCAGTTGTATAAAGATGCAAAATCACTATTGGATCAGCTTGTATTTAATAAAGCTGATTATATTAATGCGGTATTTGGGGTTTTTGAAGCGTATAGTGAGAATGAATGTTTGTATATCAATAATATTTGTTTTCCTATGTTGCGTCAGCAAAAGCAGAATGAGAAGCGTGAATATCTTTCATTATGTGATTTTGTAGCACCTAAATCGTCAGGGAAGAAAGATTATGTTGGCGGATTCACCGTAACAGCAGGCGTGGGTGCTAATGAGTTGATGAGTAGATATGAGAATGAGGGTGATGAATATAAGGTATTGCTTCTCAAATCCGTTTTAGACCGTTTGGCTGAAGCTACTACGGAATGGCTTCATGCGGAGATAAGACGCAACTATTGGGGTTTTGCTCCGGATGAAGATATAAGTGTCAATGAGATGTTTACATTGAAGTATCAAGGTATTCGACCAGCGGTAGGTTATCCTTCTATTCCCGATCAGTCTATTAATTTCTTATTGAATGATAATTTGCTGCAATCAACAGAAATAGGTGTTGAACTTACTGAAAATGGAGTAATGTTACCAAATGCGTCTGTCAGTGGCATTATTATATCACATCCCCAATCAAAATACTTCAATATAGGTAATATTCTGGACGATCAACTGGAATCATATATAGAAAAACGAGGTGAAGATCCTGGATTGATGCGTAAGTTTCTAAGTGCAAATTTGATATAGGTTTAGATGAAAGCATTATCTTTTTATGTTGAAAGAGGCAATAGGATAACGTTGTTATTGACGTTAGTAAGTATCCTATGTGTATTTGTTCTGATATATGGGTTGAACTATCTTTATCCTTTGTTTGCAGATGATTGGACTTATAGTTTTATATATGGAAGTGATAATGTAAGAATTGGGAATGTAGTGGATATACTGGAGTCTCAATATAATCACTATTATACATGGGGCGGGAGGTCTGTTGGACATTTTATAGCTCAACTCTTGTTAATGTTAGATTTTCGATTGGCTTGTTTTATTAATACAATAGCTTATGTGATTTTAGTGTATTTGTTATATCTTATAATAAATAAATGTAATAAAGTTAATCCTATTTTATTTTTTCTTCTTCATATTGCGATCTTCTTTTTTCAACCAGCGTTTTACGATGCTGTTATATGGAAAACGGGAAGTGCTAATTATTTGTGGGGGACTCTATTTTGTTTCATATTTATTTACCGGTATTACTCTTATTATCGTATGGGGGCGAGGTCTGATAACTTAGCTAAATCGGTTCAAATATTTGTTCTAGGCCTTATTGCTGGATGGACAAATGAAAATATGAGTGTTGCCATAATAATTTACGTGGTTCTATGCTTATTTCTTTTATTTCTAGAGAAAAAACAAGTTCCGAGATGGGCGATTGTAGGTCTTATTGGGGTTTCTATAGGCTGTATCCTTTTATTAACAGCACCTGGTAATTATATAAGATTAGAAGTAACTAAGAGAGGACTTGCAGAAAGAGGGTTAGTAGGGTATGATTTGCTTTATTTATCCATAAGAAATACAATGAAATATTTGTGGCATTATGTTTTGCCTTTATTATTTATATATCTAGTTTTTCTCTTTCTCTATTATAAGTCTCCAAAGAATTTATTGGTTAGGAGGCAAATAATAATAAGTTCAGTACTATTAATATTAACAGCTATTATCGCCCACTTGGCTATGATTGTATCTCCGATGTTTCATCTTCGTTCTTTATTTGGTATTATTATATTATTAATAGCCTCGATAGGACTTATATATGCTAATATTGATTATAGAAAAATTCATATAAAAGTTTTGAATTTCCTGATGATCAATATATTATTTTTAATATTTGGTTGGACATATTATAAACAGTATAATGATGTGTCAACGATATCTTCTTTTTGGCATAATAGAGAAGATTTTATCAAAGAACAAAAAAATAAAGGAATAGATACAATTGTTTTTACCGAACGTTCTCCAATGGAACATAAATATTTTATTTACGAAATGTCAACCGAACCGAATGTTTGGGAAAATATAGAATATTCAAGGTATTATGGTGTTAGATGGGTAAAAGCACCTTCAAAACATAATTAAATAACTCATATGCAATTTTTTGATCTCCTATCATATACATTTTTTCAGCATGCTCTACTGGGAAGCCTTTTTGCGAGTATAGCCTGTGGAATTATAGGTTCTTATGTTGTTATCCGCCGTTTGGTGTTTATTAGTGGAGGTATAACGCATGCTTCATTAGGGGGAATTGGTATGGGCTTTTATTTCGGATGGAATCCGATCTTTACGGCAATGATATTTTCTATTTTATCAGCCTTTGGTATAGAATGGTTGTCATCACGTCAGGGTGTTAGAGAAGATTCGGCAATAGGCTCTTTTTGGTCACTAGGTATGGCTGTGGGTATTATATTTATTTATCTAAAGCCTGGATTTGCACCGAATCTATCCGATTATCTTTTTGGGAATATACTGACTATTACCAAGCCTGACATAATTTATCTGGCTATCTTATCTCTAGTGCTGACCTTTGTGTTTCTATTGTTTGGTCGTCAGATCCTTTTTGCCGCTTTCGATCCTGACTTTGCAAAAACGAGGAACCTTCCGGTCAACCTTATCAAATATGTAATGATGATGGCCATTGCTATTACGATTGTTCTTTCTATACGCCTAGTAGGTATTGTACTGTTGATGTCTATACTAACTGTGCCTCAGATGACAGCAAATTTGTTTACTTCTAGCTTTACGAAAATGATATTATTATCTATTCTTATAGGCTTCCTTGGCTGTATAGTAGGCCTTTTCCTGTCTGCAGTTTTAGATGTACCTTCAGGAGTATTTATAATTTTTACTCAAATAATCGTATTCCTTATTTCACGGTGGATAGTGAAAATTATGCAAAAGAGTAAACGTCATAAAGTAGTTGTTGTATAAGAAACTATCTTTTGCCTATCATATCTTTAAGGGAAATATTCTTTACACTCGATTTACGGAATAATAACGCACCGATACAGATACCTATCGCCAGCGTGAACAATAAAGACATGGTCAGCATCAGATTGTGCGACATCTCTATAAGAATATGAGGATTTTGCTCCACTGTAGGTAGGTCGGTGACCTTAATTCCGGCTAACATTGTTTTGTATGCAAACATTCCGGGAATCATTGTTATACAAGCGGGCATTGTGAATACTACAGGTGGGCTATCTACCTTATGGGCTGCAAATATACCGACCAATCCTATTAATACCGATCCGGCCAAAGTTGCAGTAATCAACCCAAAATCGAGTTGAATAAGAATAAAGCGTATACTATGACCCATACCCCCCAAGAGTCCGGCTACCCACAATAGACGTTTAGGCGATCCGAATAATATGGCCCAACAAAAGCCCACAACAAAGGCAATTATAAAATCACGGAATATATTTAGTATCGTTAATTCTTCCATTCTGGCTTCCTTCTAAAAATTACTAATTCCCATAAGTGTAATACACAATGTCATGCCAGCAGCAATACACAACAGGATGAAACCTCCAAATAAGGCCCTATTGATGGCAGAAGGCAGGTAACCTTCGATAAGGTCTATCACGCAATTTATTAATGGTACACCCGGTATCAGGTAGAGCACAGCTGTCGCCATAGCTGCTTGCGGATGTTCTCCAAAACCATATAATCTGCCTAATCCTGTAATGAGAGTTGTAACAAACGCTGCAGTTGTAATACCTATCATCGGGTTAAACTTCATTTTTGTAAAAAAACATTTGACAAGAAACCCTATGAATGCCCCGATAAATGCGACTAAAGCATTCTTTTCGTCACCCATTGAAAATAAGCAAAGTCCGGCGCATGAGAACCCAACGGCTACAGCCACTACAATGTCTTTGTAGTTTGGTTTTCCTTTTATCTTGGCAAACTCTTTTTCAACCTTCGATATGGTCCAATTTTCTTCCTGTACTTTCCACGATAGATGCGAGATCTGTGTCAAGACGGCAAGATGGACATTATGAGTAGGTGAGTTTTTATAACATGTTACCGAGTTTCTGGGATCGTTCTTATCTTTAACTGTCACTAACAGCCCTTTAAAAGAGGGACTCATATCCATCTCAAATTCCCATGTTGTAGCAAGTCTTCCCAAATTACTATTCAGACGGCCGCAATGAGCCCCTGAAGCAAGCATAAATGTTCCTATCTCCAATATTAAGTCGGCAAATCGTTGTGCCGATATTTTTTCTCTTTCTATAATATCTCTTAGTTCCGGCATTTTGATATGCAAGTAAAATAGGTCTGCGACCGTAATTCATTTCAGATACAAAGATAGATGTTTTTAATTATAAGTAATAACCATTTTTATTTTAACTAAAAGGTGACAAACTTGTACAGAATTTCATTGTTTTTTTACTTGCTATTTTTATTCTATTAAAGTATAACAGTAATACATATAGATAAATATAGAAGCTCCGCATTTGATTTTTTACCAATAAACTTAGTTCTATACTATTATTATAGCGTATCATGCAATCGTTTGCAGGTTAATTCTTACTGAAACTAATATGTATTGATCTTATCCTAGTTTATAAATACGTAGATTTGTTAGATATAAGTAATACATATACTTACAAAAATGAAAACAGGTCAGTAATTTTACTCCTTTTTTTGAGAAAAGCATAAATCTAAATTGAACCATAAAAGCATCAGCAATGAAAATAAAACTACTTGTTGACTATTTTACCAGTTGGGGGCAAACTCTATTTGTTTGTGGATCTACTCCTGAATTAGGAAATTGGGATGAGAATAAAGCTATTGAGATGATAAATGTCTCGCCGTCTCTTTGGTCGCTTAATCTAGAAATTAAAGATGTAATAGAGTTAGAATATTATTATTTTGTAAAAGATACTAACGGGATAGTTGTCAAGGAATGGGGTAATCCTCATTTTTTGAGACTTAATTCTGGTAAATATTTTGATATTCGGGATACATGGAGAGGTGTTCCTGAGCAGAAATATTTTTATACTTCCGGATTTTCTGATAGTTTTTTTGCACATGAGAATAAAGCTAAGCTAAAATATACGAAACAAACAATCGTGTTAAGTATAGTTTGTCCGTATGTAAAGAAAGGTCAACGATTAGTACTCTGTGGGACATCTAAACTATTAGGCGAATGGAATCTCGAAAGAGCTTTACAGCTTATACCGGCTAAAGATGGAAATTGGGAAATAGCATTTAATGCTACTCAGATAAAAACACCGCAGGAATATAAACTTGCCATCTATGATGAAACTTCAAGGGGAATAGTACATTGGGAGGAAGGAGAAAACCGTATATTAAATCCTTTGAGTGTTGATATAAAAGATAGCTATATAAGAGTAGAATCGATAATTTATCGTCATGGATGGATGAATTGGAAAGCAGCGGGAGTTGCAATTCCGGTCTTTTCGTTACGGACTGATGATAGTTTTGGAATCGGGGAATTCTCCGATTTAAAAAAGATGATAGACTGGGCAAAATTGACTGGGCAAAAAATCATACAGGTTCTACCTATTAATGACACGACAATAACTCATTCGTGGACAGATTCATATCCTTATAATGCAATCTCAATATACGCCCTGCATCCTATTTATTTAGGGTTGAAAGCTTATCCTCTGAATGATGGGGAGTTGTTTAAGGTGTATTTAGACGAGGCTGCAGCACTTAATGTACTGAAAGAAGTAGATTACGATAAGGTTCTCGACCTGAAACGTAGATATATAAATGATCTTTTTAAGGAGTCGGGAACGATTGTTTTGAAAAGTAAAGAATATAATGATTTCTATAAGCAAAACGAAGAATGGCTCTTCCCTTATGCCTGTTTTTCTTATTTACGTGACGTATATAAAACAGCAAATTACAGAGTCTGGAAGACTCATAAAATATTCGATAAAAAGAAATTAGCGAAATTTGCTCAAACTGATAAAGACGCAAAGAAAAGTATTGAGATCTCATGTTTCACTCAATATTTATTACATAAGCAGCTTGTCGATGTTAAAGAATACGCACACACTCACGATGTAATACTAAAAGGTGATATTCCAATTGGTATTAGTCGCGATAGTGTAGAGGCGTGGGTTGAACCTCACTTGTTTAATCTGGACGTTCAAACTGGAGCTCCACCTGATGATTTTTCTTTTTTTGGACAGAACTGGGGGTTTCCCACATATAATTGGGGCGAAATGGCCAAAGATGGTTATCAGTGGTGGGTAAAACGTTTTCGAAAGATGGCCGATTATTTCGATGCTTACCGTATCGATCATATTTTAGGTTTCTTTCGCATATGGGAGATACCTTTGTCTTCGGTTCAGGGACTGTTAGGATATTTTAGTCCGGCTTTACCTTTTACTGTAGATGAAATACGTTCGTCAGGTATGTGGTTTGACGAGTATCGGATGACTAATCCTTATATTCACGAACACTTTCTAGGGGATATATTCGGGGAGTATAGACAAGAAGTAATAGAACAATATTTGAGGGCTATTTCTTGGCAACGATATGAACTGAAAGAAGATTACAATACTCAGGTAAAGATAAAAACCTTATTTGAAGGGAAGAATGACGAAAGAAGTCTTCGTATACGGGATGGCTTATATAGTCTATGTAATGAAGTATTATTTGTAAGAGACAAACGGCAGCCCGAAAAATTCCATCCAAGGATTACTGCTCAATATAGCTATTCTTATAAAGATCTGGATAAGGAAGCCCAAGATTGTTTCAACAGATTGTATGACGACTTCTTTTATAACCGTCACTCTCAATTTTGGCGTGACGAAGCAATGAGGAAGCTTCCTAGCCTTATATCTTCTACCTCAATGCTCGTTTGTGGTGAGGATTTGGGGATGGTTCCGGCTTCAGTTCCTTCGGTAATGAACGAACTGCAAATATTAAGTCTCGAAATAGAACGTATGCCTAAAGAACGTGAAGAATTATTTAATAATTTGCAACATTTACCATACTTAAGTGTTTGTACTACATCGACACATGATATGTCGCCTTTGAGATTGTGGTGGAAAGAAGATAAAAATGTTACCCAAATCTATTATAATCAAATATTATGGAAGAATGGAATTGCTCCTGAAGAATGCACATCAGATATCTGTTGGCAGATAGTTAGCAATCATTTAAATGCTCCATCAATGCTTACTATACTTCCACTTCAAGACTGGTTGTCGATTGATGATAAATTGAAACGTCCTAATGCAGATCAAGAGCGTATAAATATTCCGGCAATATCGCAACATTATTGGAGATATCGGATGCATATGACTTTAGAGGAATTGATTGAATCAAAAGAGTTTAATGAACGATTATTGTCGATGGTAGAATCTTCCGGCAGAAAATAAAAATAATATAAAAGCATGAAGAAAATATCCTTAATTCTATGTTTACTTATTTCATTCAGCCTTTCAGGCTTGGCTGCAATAAATGTAAAAACTGTAGAGCCTGCATTCTGGTGGGCTGGTATGAAGAATCCCGAACTTCAGGTCCTGTTGTATGGTGATAATATAGCAAGCTCGACTGTCTCCATTACATCCAAGACTACATTGGTGAAAGAAGTGGTAAAGCTCGAAAATCCTAATTACTTGTTACTTTATTTAGATTTGTCGAATGCCGTACCCGAAAGGTTTGATATAATACTACAACAGGGAAAAGACAAGAAAGTAGTACCTTACGAAATAAAACAGCGCGAAAATGGATCCTCTCAAAGAAAAGGGTTTAACGCAGAAGATGTATTATATCTGATCATGCCTGATCGTTTTGCCAATGGAGACCCTTCTAATGATGAGATTTTTGGTTATCCCATTAATCGGAGTGTTTCTAATGCACGACATGGAGGCGATTTTAAAGGAATTGAAAACCATCTTGATTATCTTCAACAGTTAGGAATAACAGCTGTATGGCTAAATCCTGTATTGGAAAATAATATGAATGAGAATGAATATCCTGCTTATCATGGATATGCAGCTACTAATTTCTACAAAGTAGATGCTCGTTTTGGAACAAATGAAGATTATCGTAATCTGATAGATCAGATACATGCTCGAGGAATGAAGATTGTGATGGATATGATATTTAATCATTGCGGAAGCGATCATTTTCTATTTAAGGATATGCCTGCTAAAGATTGGTTTAATCACGATGGAAAATATGTGCAAACTTCGCATCGTACATCTGTACAATACGATCCGTATCGTTCAGACTACGATTATAAAGCGGCAGTAGACGGATGGTTTGTGGAGTCGATGCCGGATTTGAATCAGCGTAATCCGTATGTAGCTAAATATCTTATACAGAATAGTATATGGTGGATAGAGTATGCAGGGTTAAATGGCATCCGACAAGATACACATCCTTATGCCGACTATGATATGATGTCGCGCTGGTGTAAAGAAGTGGCTGATGAATATCCGGATTTTAATATTGTAGGCGAAACATGGTATCACAATAACGCCGGGCTTGCTTTTTGGCAGAAGGATAGTAAATTGGCTAAACCTAAAAACTCATACCTCAAAACGATTATGGATTTTCCGCTTGTAGACATTAGCGAGAAATGTTTCGATGAAGAAACTGGAGAATGGGGCGGAGGTTTTATGAATGTACATGATTATCTTTCACAGGATTTTATATATGAAGATCCCATGAATCTTTTAATTTTCTTAGATAATCATGACACATCTCGCTTCAATAAGAACGAGCAGGATACAACAAATATCAGTCGTACAAAGCAAGCTCTTGCTTTTATCCTTACAATGAGAGGAATACCACAGATATATTATGGAACCGAAATTTTAATGACCGGCTATAAACCTGATGGAGATGGATTTTTACGGAAAGATTTTCCAGGAGGATGGAAAGAAGATAAAGTAAATAAGTTTGAAAAATCAGGACGTACTGCTAAAGAAAACGAGGTATTTGAATATACCAAGAAATTATTAAACTGGAGAAAAGACAACAATGTCATCTCAAAAGGTTCATTAAAACAGTTTGTGCCATCGAATAGTGTTTATGTATATGAACGTAAATATGAAGGTCGGTCTGTGGTTGTGTTCCTATCCGGCTCAGATAGCGAAAAAACTATTGAACTAGCAAGATACAAAGAGGTTTTACCAAATAATCAGGCTAAAGATATTATTAGTGGAGATATTGCAAATTTAGGTAACGGAACTTTGACAATCACTCCTAGAAGTGTCTTGATATTAGAATTTTGATTACTTTTATAAGAAGTAAAATCAAACTCTTATAGCATGAAAAAAGGGCCGCTTACCATTAAAGATATAGCCAGAGATCTTAATATATCGCCCTCGACAGTGTCGAGGGCTTTGAAGGATAATCCTGATATTAGTCCCGAAACGAGGAAAATAGTGCAAGACTATGCTAAAGAGCATAAATACAAACCGAATGCATTGGCTTTAAGCCTGAGAACTCAACATACTAATATCATAGGGGTAATTGTACCCGAGTTGGCAAATCATTTCTTTTCCGGGGTTTTATCAGGAATGGAAACAGTTGCAGAAGAAAAAGATTATCATGTTATTGTGTGTCAGTCTTCCGAAGATTATCAGAAAGAGATACGGAATGTGCAAACGCTTATAAAAGCACGTGTTTGCGGTGTTCTGATTTCACAATCGAAGGCAACGATGAAATATGATCATTTTCAAGAATTGATAGATAATGATATTCCGGTGATATTTTTTGATAGGATATGCACAGGCATAGATTCTGATAAAGTTGTTGTAGATGATTATTCAGGTACATTTACAGCTGTCGAATACATGATAAAAACGGGTTGTAAACGTATAGCCTTTTTTTCAGCGCCACTACATCTTGAGATCTCTAAAAATAGGAAAAATGGATATTTGGATGCACTTCGCAAATACCATATTCCGGTGGATGAATCGCTTATGCGTATAGCTGATACTAAACAATTGGGTTATGAAAAAGCCCTCGAAATATTGAAGGAACCCAATTATCCTGATGCTTTTATGGCTATGAACGATTATACAGCTTCCGGCATTCTGCTAGCGACTAAGGAGTTGGGACTGAAAGTGCCCGCTGATATATCTATTTGTGGATTTTCTAATTCGAATATTTCTCAGGATACAGATCCTATGTTGACTACAATGGATCAACATCCCAAAAAAGTTGGAGAAGAAGCTATGAGCTTAATGTTGGAGAAGATAGAAAATCCGGAGAGCTCTTCACGTAAGAATAGAATAATAAAAACATCTCTGATTGTACGGCAAACCACAAAGCCTTTGATCGATGGAACTATTATATAGAATGATCAAAGATCGATGATCTTAAAATAGAATATTATACCATGAAACAAAAACCAACACTTACCTTTTGGCAAATATGGAATCTTAGTTTTGGATTCTTAGGCATTCAAATAGGGTATTCATTACAAAGTTCGCAAACTAGTCGGATTTTATCGGCTCTAGGCGCAGACCTAAGTCATCTGAATTATTATTGGTTGGCAGCGCCTATCGCAGGCTTGATAGTACAACCTATTATCGGTATGTCGAGCGATCGTACATGGACCCGGTTTGGACGACGTATACCGTTTATATTGGGCGGGGCCATAGTATCGGCGATAGCGATGTTCTTTATGCCCAACTCTGAGTTTGTCGCACATATAATGCCTCCTTTTATTTTTGGTGCTTTTATGCTACTGTTTATGGATTGTGCTTTCAATGTTTCAATGCAGCCATTCAGGTCGTTGGTGGGGGATATGGTAAATGATAAGCAGCGTAATTTGGGCTATTCTACTCAGAGTTTTCTTACAAATGTAGGGGCGGTTGTTGGGTCTTTCTTGCCTTTCATCCTTACTTGGATTGGAATAAGGAATATCCCAAATGAAGGAGAGATGGTTCCACCCTCAGTGATTACAGCATTCTACTTTGGAGGAGGAGCATTGTTATTGACTGTGTTGTGGACCTCCTTTAAGGTAAAAGAATATGCTCCGAAGGAGTATGAGCAATATAATAACATCACAGATATAGAGAAGGAACGAAGATCTTTTATAAGTATTTTGAAGAGTACTCCTAAAACTATGTTGCAACTCGGAGTTGTACAATTCTTTTCTTGGTTTGCTTTGTTCATTATGTGGGTATATGCAACAGACGGTATTGCTGAAAATGTATGGCATACCAAAGATCCTCTTTCTAAGGCTTATAATGAGGCTGGAAACTGGAATGGAGTATTGAGTGGAATATATGGAGTATTTGCTGCTGTTTTCTCTATATTCATGGCTAAGATGGCAGATAAAGTAGGTCGTAAAAAAGTTTACTCTTTTGCCTTAATGATGGGGGCATTAGGACTTGTTTCGATGTATTTTTTTGATGATAAGAATATGCTTCTTTTATCTATGCTAGGTGTTGGAATTGCATGGGCAGGTATTTTGGCAATGCCATATGCTATCTTATCTGCGGCATTACCACCTAGTAAAATGGGCGTCTATATGGGAATTTTTAATGCCACAATTACGATACCTCAGATTGCCGCAGGATTAACGGGCGGTTTATTATTGAAGCATGTGGCTGGTGGTAGTTCGATTACAATGCTTGTTGTGGCAGGTGTGTCTATGTTCTTAGCTGCTGTTTCGGTTGTATTTGTACAAGATTCAGATCGTCAACTGAAACCGGAAACTATTGATTAAACCAGAATTTATTATTCAAATTATAATTTATGAGAAATAAAGTATTTTTTATTATTGCTACGATAGCTTTGATTGGTTATTCATGTAGCAAGAAGCCTCAGGTTTCAAATGGGGAACCTATTGAGAAATGTACTGTTAAGCATTTAGATTGGACTCGTAATGCGGTTATATATGAAGTAAATGTAAGACAATATACAAAAGAGGGTACTTTTGCTGCATTCGAGGATCATCTTCCTCGATTGAAAGAATTAGGAGTTGACGTGTTGTGGTTTATGCCAATACATCCAATTTCGGAAAAGAACCGCAAAGGAGCCTTGGGCAGTTATTATGCAGTAAAAGATTATACTGATGTAAATCCTGAGTTTGGTACTAAGGAAGATTTTAAACGCCTTGTTGATAAAGCACACGGAATGGGATTTAAAATTATTCTTGACTGGGTTGCAAATCATACCGGATGCGATAATGTGTGGACAACCGAGCATCCTGACTGGTATGTAAAAGATAGCATTAGTGGCGATTTTAAAAGCCCCTACGATTGGACAGACACATATGAATTAAATTATGACAATAACGATTTACGCTTAGGAATGATTGAGTCAATGAAATATTGGGTAAAACATTTCGATATTGATGGGTATCGCTGCGACATGGCTCATGAAGTTCCAACTGATTTCTGGAACCAACTGCGTCCTGGCTTAGATAGTATTAAGCCTGTATTTATGTTAGCTGAGTCCGAAAACTACGATTTGTTGGAACATGCTTTCGATGCTAATTATTCATGGGAACTAATGCATATGATGGCTGATGTTAACAAAGGGGTAAAAACAGCAGAAGATATCATTTCCTATATTCAAAAATTGGATACAATTATGTGTCCGGATGCCTACAAAATGAATTTTTTGACCAATCATGATGAAAATTCATGGAATGGAACAGAGTATGAGCGCTATGGGAAATGTACCGATGCTTTTGCCGTACTTACATATACATTGAATGGCATGCCAATGATATATACAGGACAAGAAGTGGGAATGAAGAAACGTCTTTCATTTTTTGAGAAAGATATGGTTCCATCATGGACAACCAATGCCACTACTACATTTTATAAGAAATTAAATGAATTGAAGCATACTCATCCCGCTCTTCGTGCAGGAGAAATAGGAGGGAAGCTAAGATTTTATACATCGTCAGCCGGGAAAGAGTTGTTGATTTTTTCAAGGGAAAGTGCAGGTAAAGAGATAATGGTAATGTTGAATCTATCGGGTAAAAGAATTACATATACAAGTAATGATGCTTTGAACAGATCTGATTATACCGATTATTTTTCCGGAAAGAAAGTAGATAAACTACCTGATACATTGCAGGCTTGGGAGTATCGAATATTTACAAGATAAATTAAAAAGGGAGATTTTAAATAACAAAATCTCCCTTTTTTATAATCCTGTTTATATCTTTTTTAAGAAATTGTAGAGGAGTGTGGAGGTATATCCAATCTGAATTTAATTGTTTGTCCTGAAAAGGTGCTCTGAGTGGAAATGTGAGATTTCTATTAGAGCATATTATAGTATGTATTAAATGCAAAATGCTGCATGGCGTTTCTACCATACAGCATCTTATTCTGATTGTATTCTTATCCGATAGTGAGCAGAACTACTCCTTCAAGAACAGAGTCTCCTGTATTTACACATATTTCGGTTACTTTACCATCTACAGGTGCTTGTATAGCATTTTCCATTTTCATGGCTTCAAGCATGGCTACTGTTTGACCTTTTTTCACTTCGTCACCCACATTTACTTGAATTCCGATAACAATACCAGGTAGAGGTGATTTTACTGCACCGGCACCACCTCCGGTAGGTCTGTTTGCACTAGGCGTCGCTGTTGCGGATTTTGGTGCAGCAGGTGCGGGAGCAGCTTTAGCTGCTGGGCGTGTAACAAGGCTTACTTCCTCGTCACTATTTACCAATTCTACCTTGTAGTTAGCTCCGTTTACGGCTACTTCAGCAAGGTCGCCCTCCATTTTATTCACGGCAACTATATATTCTTGACCGTTGATTCTGTATATGAACTGTTTCATAATGATTTTCCGAATTTTATTTTCTTACTGGCATTTGAAGCATAGCCTCCCTTTTGTCGGCCCAAGGCAAATAATCTTTCGATACATGTTTTATAGTTAGTACATTACTCTCTATATCATGTTGATGTTGCGCATCATATATAGCCATCGCTATAGCTGCCAATACTTCTTTTGATATATTCTGATCGCTCATTGTTATATTTATTTTGAAGGATTACAAAGGCAGATTGTCATGCTTTTTAGCAGGATTAACTTGCTTTTTAGTTCTCAACTGTTCCAACGCACGAATTACACGGAAACGTGTATTACGCGGTTCGATAACGTCGTCGATATATCCATAACGAGCAGCGTTGAAAGGGTTACAGAATAATTTGTTATATTCTTCTTTCTTAGCAGCAAGTGCTTCAGCAGGATTTTCGGAGTCTTTGATTTCTTTAGCATACAATACTTCCGCAGCTCCGTCAGCACCCATTACTGCAATTTCTGCAGTTGGCCATGCGTAGTTGATATCCCCACGAAGTTGTTTACAACTCATCACGATGTGAGAACCTCCATAAGATTTACGTAAGGTAACAGTTACTTTAGGCACTGTCGCTTCACCATAAGCATAAAGGAGTTTCGCTCCGTGAGTGATCACACCACCGTATTCTTGTCCTGTTCCAGGAAGGAATCCAGGTACATCTACCAATGTTACTAATGGAATATTGAAAGCATCGCAAAAACGTACAAAGCGTGCTGCTTTACGAGAAGCATTGATATCTAGTACTCCGGCAAGATATTTAGGTTGGTTTGCTACAACACCCACAGACTGTCCGTTCATACGAGCAAAACCGATAATGATGTTTTTAGCATAGTTGCCATGTACTTCAAGGAATTCACCATTATCCACAACAGCACCGATAACATTAAGCATATCGTAAGGCTTGTTTGGATTATCGGGGATGATTTCGTTCAACGAATCTTCCATTCTGGCAATAGGGTCAGTGCACTCTTTGCGAGGAGCTTCTTCCATATTGTTTTGTGGAAGGAAACTATATAGATGACGGATAAGAGAAAGTCCATCGTCTTCATTTGCTACAGAGAAGTGAGCTACACCCGATTTTGTAGTGTGTACACTAGCGCCACCAAGATCTTCTTGAGTAACGTCTTCACCTGTAACAGTTTTTACAACCTTAGGACCAGTAAGGAACATATAAGAAGTGCCTTCAGTCATCAGAGTGAAGTCGGTAAGAGCAGGAGAATATACAGCACCACCAGCACATGGTCCGAAAATACCTGATATTTGAGGTATTACGCCCGATGCAAGAATGTTACGTTGGAATATTTCAGCATAACCGGCCAAAGCATTTACTCCTTCTTGGATACGTGCGCCACCCGAGTCGTTAATACCGATCACAGGAGCACCTACTTTCATAGCCATATCCATTACCTTACATATTTTCAATGCCATAGTTTCGGAAAGAGATCCGCCGATTACAGTAAAGTCTTGAGCGAATATATAAACCAAACGGCCATCGATAGTACCGCATCCGGTTACTACACCGTCACCAAGAAATTTTTGTTTGTCCATACCGAAGTTTGTACTACGGTGTTCTACAAACATATCGAACTCTTCGAAGCTGCCTTCGTCAAGCAGGATAGCTATACGTTCGCGTGCTGTGTATTTGCCTTTTGCATGTTGAGAATCAATTCTCTTCTGACCTCCACCAAGACGAGCTTTTGCACGAAGTTCCATTAGCTCTTTTACCTTTTCAAGTTGGCTCATTTTTTAATATTTTAAATTCTAAAAAAAATTTTAATCTGTTTTTATACAAAAAATGACTTTACTGCATCGTTTAAGAGCGTAAAGTCATTTTCTTTATTTTTTTGGAGTTTCACAGAATTCAGTAAGTACGCTGCCTGTTGTTTTAGGATGAAGGAAAGCTATATCCAAGCCTTCGGCTCCACGGCGAGGTGCTTTGTCGATAAGTTGAACACCTTTTGCTTCTACTTCTGCCAAAGCGTTGGCTACTCCGTCCTGAACACACCAAGCGATGTGATGGATGCCTTCTCCTTTTTTCTCAATGAATTTAGCAATTGTACTGTCAGGGCTTGTAGGCTCAAGAAGCTCAATTTTAGTTTGTCCTACTTTAAAGAATGCAGTTTTTACTTTTTGGTCTTCTACAACCTCTATGTTATAACATTTTAAACCTAAAACACCTTCATAATATGGAAGTTGTTCTTCAATACTTTTTACAGCAATACCTAGATGCTCAATGTGTGAAATATCCATGATTTTATTTGAATAAAAGTTATTATTTAGTTCGGCGCAAAGGTACTACTAAAATATAAGACAACGAAATTTATATTGTAAAAAAACACAGTTTTTGCACAAAGTGATAAAAAGTGTGCAGTCGGCTGTTCTTTTTTCTAAATGGTAGTATTTTAACATAGTAATATCCTTTTTGTCAGTCTGATATGAAAATATAAATATCAATGTAGAGAGTCCGGTTATTACTTTTTATCATTTTTGTCTGTTAAAAGAAATGAATTTAGTGAACAATTTATCAATCTCAATCCTTTAAAATCATGCACTATTATGTCTAACTTTTAAAGTGAATTGCTATGAGTCTAAAAGTTGCTTTAAAGGTTGGGGATATTCTATATAGGGTAGACCCCAGAAAATTGTCGATAAAGGTTTTTAAAATCATTTCTCCTGATGAAAAAAGAGACGTTGTTACCACCTACGAAAACTTTAATTTGGAGAAGGATGAACGAAAACGTTTTATCCAGCTTGCGATTGAAAAGTTTCCATTCGAGTTTAAAGGTTTATTGTACTTCTTAACTGAAGATGAAGCTAATCGTTATATTAAAACTCAAATAGGTATGTGATGCTTTTACAAATTTGGGATATCTATATATTTTGAATCTAAGGTATATAGATATCCTTTAAATGATAAATTGAATATAGAGATATAAAAGAAATAAGGATGGAGTAGACCCCATCCTTTTTTAATTTATATTAGTTTATTTGCATTACTTTGCCCGATCCTGAGATTGATTTGTCTATATTAGGGTTTCCTTTGTATCTTACGTTACCACTACCCGAAACTTTTATCTGCAAATATTTATCGGCCCAAACATCGAAATCTCCACTGCCTGAAACTGTACAATATACAGAGTCAGCCTGTATTGCTACGGTATTTACTTTTCCACTACCTGATATAGAGCTTTCTATAAGTGAAACTTTACCTCCGTTTATTGTAATGTCAGCCGAACCGGAAGCTTTTGATTTTAAAGTTTGGCATATCAGGCTATCGATGACTACGTTTCCACTACCTGACAGAGAAAATTCTAAGCCGGAAGTTTCTAGTTTTCCTTTTACCTGAGCTTTTATAGATCCACTAGCGCTTAATTTTTCCAAAGCGGTAGAATTGGTATAGATCATGAATTTTGTGGGGCGTATATTTTTCTTGCTATCAATAGTAAGAACCCCATTGTTAGACTCGATAGTCAATAATGGATAAATGTTCTCATCTGTTTCTATGCGTAGATACGGGGCTTCATTCGGCTTCTGTTCATAAATGAGTGTGGATGATCCGCTAAATTCCAATTGCTTGTAGTCGGATATATTTACTTCGTTGTTCGTAATATTTCCATTTCCTCTAACCTGTCTCTTATACACACT
>NZ_JAEPKU010000097.1 GCF_016652235.1 Dysgonomonas sp. Marseille-P4677 | reverse complement strand
TTATAAAGCTGTACGCTTAGTGCACCATTTATTTCTTTTTGAAGATACTTGGCGTCAGTGCTTCGATTTTCTTTTCTACAGCCAAAAGCTGATCCTTATTTTTTCTTATATAGTTGTCATGAGCAGCTTTAGATAATTCTGCCATTTTCATGTGAATTTTATTTGTACTATCGAATTTAGGAATATTGATATTGTTGACTATATCAACACCTCTCTGAGTATCAATTGTATATGCTTCAATGATATCACCAATAACTCTTGAATTTAAAATTCCACATAGATAATGTGCTTCAATCTCACAGTCAAAAGAAACATATAAAACCTTAGAATCACAAACCACTATTTTTTGATTCAGAAAAGGATCGTTTATTTTTGAAACAACAGTAGCTTTCATTTCTCGACTTTGTTCTCTCCATAAAACTTTAAAGGGCATAAAAGTATAATCACCGACGTTATCAAGTCTATAAAAAGGAAACTGATCTTTATCGAAAAATTTAGCACTTCTTATTCTAGTTTCTAAAAGTAAATCTTTAAAATAATATAACCATTCATATGTCCTTTTATACTTAGTTTTTAATATCGATTCTTCTATACCTCTGTATTTAGCCTCTCCGATAGCATTGTGAGGCACAACCATATATAAATATGAGTTGATACCCCATTTATCAATATTTCGTCCACCAACCATAGGGAAAAGTAAATCTTTCTCTACAATTCCAGGATAAACACCTAAGTCTTTTGCTTTTTTTAATCTCGAACGTTCAATTAAGTTCTCTATCTGAACATTATCTCCAACATTCTTTACAATATTCACTAAGTATATTCCTTTTGCTCCACAAGGCTCAATTCCCTTTCTTCCTTTATATGGCGATTTACCCAAAAATTTTGAAAGATCCACATAGAGGTTATCTTCTACTGTAAGCCAAGGGCTCCTAATGTCCTCATTGATTGGTTGGGCAGAAAGTTTTCTGAAGGACATTTTTTCTTTTACTATATCATAATTGTCATCAAAAGTTATTCTCTCCTTCATCGAATTTACACATTCAAAATAATTGTTCATTGGATATGCCATTTCTCTATTCTTTTGGAAAATGTACACAGATGCTCTATTAGTGGCTTCCCCTGCAAAAGGTTTAATCTCTAACATATCATAAACTCCTATAATGGAAAAAGGAACATCTAAGTTATCCCTTGTAATTTTAAATTTACGAAAACCCTCTCCTCCTTTTAGTGATTTTACAAAAGTTTGAGGCAAAACGAATGCTGTAAATCCATTATCTTTTAAATAATGATCAATGCTCACATATGTAACAGCCATAGCAAAATCATCATGACTTGTGATTTTGTCATATGCACTTTTTTCAAATATACCATAACTTAACCAAATATCTAAGGTTGCTTTTCTATAAGTATCTGACATCGCTTTCCATGTAATCCAGGGCGGATTTCCTATGATTACATCAAATTTGCTTTGGGAGAAAAGAGGCGCAAATGAATTCTTTAGGATAATAGGCCAAAAACCATTTCTCCCACTTAAGTGTAAATTATATAGTTTATCATAGAATATTTTAGTTGCCTCTAACTTTTCTTTTCCAATTATTATTTCATTTTCTTCTTTAATTCGGTTGTAAAATTCATCAAAAGATGTATAGTCTTTTAAAATGCACGTGGAAGCCGTTTTCAAAAAATAATCATTTTCTTCTCTTGTTTCAAAAACAGGAACTTCAAAAACTCCAACAATTGTAGATATTTCAATAGTATGTTTTTTTTCTTTTTGTTTAGCATGAACAGTAGGTACTAAAATTGAATCGCACATGTAAACAGGTATAGAAATCTCTTTCTCAAGTTGTGTTATATCTCCTAAAGCCAATATATAATTTGCTTTAGCTGAAATAACGGCAATTGGATTTATATCAAAACCTACAATGTTTTTTGTAATATTTTCAATTAAATTATTTTGAGAAAGCTGAAGCTTATGACGTGTTGAATAAGATTTTATAATATGAGTTAAAAAAGCACCAGAACCACATGTTGGATCTAAAATAGTTGTATTCAATTCGTTATCATATTTAGATTTCTCTATAGTAAAATCAACAAGCCAATCAGGAGTGTAATATTCGCCAAGGAGATGTCTCAAACCTCTTGGGATAAGATCAGAATATACTTTTTTTAGCACATCTCCTACTACTTCAGGTTTTATTACAGATGCTGTTGTTTCAAAAGTATCTAATTCCGAAATTATTTCATGGATAAAATCCATATCTAAATCTTCAGCTAGAATGAACCATTCAAAAAAATGTATCTCAAAAAAATTTTCTATATAGTAATTAGTATAATGATTCCCTGAAAATAAAGATGTTAGTTCATTCTTGTAAATTGGCTTTTTTGCTTTTTGAGTTGGATTTGTAAGAGACTCTAGAAGATTGTGAATTAACAATTTTATCGTAATACTGTAATAGGTCTGTAAAACAAAAAGAGTATTTCTTATTTCTATGTTTTTAGGTAGTGAATACATCTTTATCAAATCATCTTTGAACTTTGTGAAATCAGTTTCTTCTTTTCCATAAATATCTCCAAAGATTCTATTCCATTCTTCATAAAGAGTTTTTATTCTAGTATTAATTTTAAGATTAGAATTTAACAAATCATATAAATATAAAATACTTTTTTTTGAAATATCAGAATTTGAGGAGAATGATAAAAGTAAGTTTTCAGAAGAAAGTCTCTTTCTTTTTGTAGATCGAAGAAAAAGTAGAAGTTTTTTAACGCCTAGATTAAAGTCTTTAACAATTTCTATTTCAGTCGATAATGCTCTATTCGATTTTATGCCTTTAGGCATTCTTTTTGTTTTAGATTTAATAAAAAGCTCTATATTCTCTATATCTTTTTTATAGCGAAAAAAAACAAAAGTTTTACCATCAAATGCAATACCAACTTTGGAAAGTAAAATTTGTTCAAAATATTCATCATCACCCTTTCCTAATTCTTCTATACTAAAATTTACCAAATATGAAAAAAGACCTCGATCTCTTTCGTCTCTTCCATTTATAGCCTCATTAACACCTGATTGATTGTTAAATTTATTAGGTTTCTTAAACTCAAAAATAATATCCGAATATATACTATCAGCTCTACCTCCTTGTACCGAAGAAACTTCACTTATGACTTTCTTCTTTAGTCCATAGAATGAAGCTAAACTGTCAAGAAAAATATTCGTATGTATTCTTACATCTTCTTCACTTATCGAATTAAAACTATTTTCTTTAAATTTCTCTATTATATCTTCTATATTTACTTGCATTTGAATGTTTTTTTTATGACAGACAAAGATACTTAATTTTTTAGAGGTGATCGTTTCCGATATAGTTTTCTCCAACAAATTATTATTTGATATTTTTTGTATATCTTTGTTATACAATACAGCGAAGCGTCGCATATAAAAATATAACATTAGCATTCACATAAACCTCGAACTGGAAAACTGGTAATTTGAGAGAAACGAGGAAACTGTGCAATGCTCATGCCGTATAGGCGTGGGCTTGCCTTGTTTCGTTTCTCGGGTATACCAGTACCTCCAGTTCGGACTTGGCGAGTTCCATGCCTTCTTTTTGTGGTTTATTAATAGCTATTGTAAACAGGAGAATATACATGAATTAATTACTAACCACAAAATATACAGAATATGAGTAAAATTAGTTCCATAGAGCAAATCGAGACTCTATTTATGCCTACGGCATTCGAAATAGTCAAAAAGCAACATGCCGACATTGATGATACAGAAGCCCTGTTTCTTGCATGGAAAATGCTTTGGTCTGCAAGTGATGTGTATGACAAAGTTATAGAAAAGGGAAAGACAGAAGCAAAAGCGATCTCTACCGTTTTTGATCTATTCTATAACGCTTATAAATCCGTCGCATCATGAGAAAGTTATATTTCTTTATTCTTCTCCCCTTAGTTTGGTTTTCTTGCTCTTCTCCTTCCAATTATGAGAAAATAATAATTGATTATCTGGAAACGGACAAAAAAGGTATTAAAACCGATTTGCAAATAGAAATCCTTTCTATCAATGTTTCGGATATTACAGTTTCCGACAGTACATCTATTCTTCAAAAGCAATTTGAAGCTGAAAAAGCCAAGAAAATCGAATCTGCACAAAATTCTATTTCTCGTCTGCAAGAGAAAACAAAGGAACAAAGGGGGAAAAAGAATCAGGCTGTAGCAAAAGCTCTGATCTCTCGATGGGAGAAAGACCTTGAGAAATACCAATCCGAACTTAGCATTGCTCAAAACTGGCAAGCGGATTATCTGAATAGGTATGATTCCCGCAATACTTCTGAAATATTAGCCAAGAAAGCCGATTGTAAATTCTCTTTCTTCAATCCTCAATTACAGACCAAACAGGAAATGAATGCTTTGTTTATTCTATCTGCTGACGGTAAACAATGTAATAATATGATAAAACAATAATATAATATTATGATAACAATTACAGCATCCGAATTTAATAGAAGTGTTGACAAATACTTAGCTCTAGCCGACAAAGAAGAAGTAATAATTGCTCGGGGACGGTGGAACAGTAAATATTATCGGGTAATTCCTATTCCCGAAACGGAGAGCCAAACAACAGAGCAAACGGATTTCAAAATAGGCGATAAGGTTATTGTTACTATAAATGTTCAGCACAACGATACAGGAAAAGAGTTTGAGGCTACGATTATTGATATAGAAAATAATCCCTTCAAAGGCTTAGTGCTATCCGTTGAAACGGCAGACAAACAAATATATTTTACGTTGCGGAGAACTTCAAAAAAATAGAATAAAATGATATTATCACAATATAATAATATTACAACAACACATTATACACGAAATGATTATAAATTAAAACTATACAAATCATGAATAAACTCATCTTAACACTTATTTTTTTTCTCCCTTTTGTTCTGTTTTCATGTAGCGATGATAAAGACAATGAAGATACAGGTATAAACAAAACTTACAAAGTACGCTATGAGGCTTCTTGTGATAATCCCGATCTTACAATGAGAATCTTGTACAGTACCAAACATACAACGGTTGAGACTGTTGAGTACGATTCCAAAGTGGTGTATGTAAAATCTCCGTTCTCTGTCGAGTTGGAAATGAAATATGCCGAGTTTTGCTATATTTCTGCACAGGTTTATGACGAGGAAGCAGACGAAATTGCAGATACAGGAGCAACCTTTACAACATCTATTACAGTCGATGGGGTAAAGAAGTTTACAGCCACAAATAAAAACGCTTCTATTTCTTATTATGCTTTAGGGTCGGAATAGGTTAGAAATGTATTTGTCAAATATTGAAGGTTTGGTTCAGATAATTCAAGAACCAGCCTTTTTCTTTATCATAGGATAACTTTGTCAAAGAGGTATTGTCAATAGGTAGTTTGTAAGCCATTTGTGAAGATATATCAAGAATGCCCCTTAACAGACATTTAAAAGCTATGCCATGCCCTACAATCAGAAAACTACCCTCCGTATATTTAGATAATATTTCAGAGGATATAAAGGCTAACATACGTTCTTCAACTCCTTTTTGTGACTCTCCATTAGGAGGAGTAAAAAGCCATTGATTAGAATTAATTTCGGCGAGTCGTTCGGGAGTATAGATTTCTGAGCGAAGTTTGCCTTCCCAATCACCTTGAGAGAGTTCTTGTAATTCCTCCGAGTAGATAATCGGATTATTTGTTATTTGAACTTGAGAAAGGATTAAATCAAGTGTTTGTCGTGTTCGGTTGGCTATGGAGCAAAACACTTTCTCAAATTGAATATTGGATTCTTTTAACCTCTTACCAATCTCCAATGCTTGTTTTTCCCCCTTAGTTGATAATGGGATATGATTTGAACGACCACCTATAAATTGTGCATGGGAGTTATAGTCAGTTTCGGCATGGCGGAGAAGGTAGATAGAGAGCATAGCATAAATAAATATTTACGATAGAATAACAATGTCTTCTTTTGAACGGCTTAAATATTGCTCTTTTTGATTTTCTGTTATTAGCTCTTCGGGCAGGTAAGCAGATATAGAATAATTAAAGCGATGTCCCCAATGTATTAAGAGTTCCTGCCTATATGTTGACAGAAGGCTATATTTTTCTATCAATGTCTTGTTATTAGGTATACTATTGTTTGATAGGCTATTGTAAAAAATCCAAATTAATTCGTATGGAGATAAAGTATCTCGTATCATATCTACGTATTGTTGTTTTTCTTCTTTATTTAATATTATCTGTAAGTCTACAAAGTTGATAATCCCAAACAGGTGTCTAAAATAGTGGTCAAATAGTTTTGGCTCTTTTAGATTACAATAAAGATCATTAAAAGAAATATTGTTATTTGGCTCTGAAACATAATAGATTAATCTTCTTAAGCCATCATCATATTCATGTCCTCTAAATTTCAATATAGCTTTTTCATATAAAAAATAGAAACTATCCCTCCCCTTGACTTCTTTATATTCATTTACTTCTTTTTCCTCTGGCTTAGAGTTAGGAAATACTTCATTGGGAATCTCATATTTTGTTTTGGTTTTACAAGTAAAATAAAGATTATTGACTAGTTCTTGATGCAAACTAAGCATTTGGAAGAATGTATTTTCAAAGCGTTGTAAAAGTAATGTTCTGTTCTGTATTTCAAATTGTTCTCGCTGCAATTTTAATTCTAATGTTGTGTTTTTAAGCTCTTCCCTCTGTAATTCTAAATCTTCTCTTTGAAGCCTTAACTCTTTCCTCTGCAATACAATAGCAACAATCACTCCCGCAAAGGCAAAAGCAGAAACCAGAGCATTTACAGCGCCAAAACTATCTCCAAATAAAGCTTCTTTATTATCTTCAAGATTGGAAACTTTGAAATATTCATTAGCATACCAATGAGTTAAGAGCATCCCTCCTAACCAAATAGATAAGCAAATACAAATTGCAACAATTATAGTTATACTAATAGAGTAATCTTTTTTGATTTTCATCGTGACATGATATTATGATACTATAAAGGTAATAATTATTTATATAGAAATTTATCTCCCTCTCTTCCGTTTTCTCGAATTATCCTGTTCATTTCCATAATCTAATCCTTGAAAAATGCCGACAATATTATGAATAGCATTTTTGATTTCTCGATGTTTCAGATTTTCTTGATACAAACTTAACTTCTCGGAGAAAGAACCATATCTAAAAACTTGATGATTCATTAACAATGATTCTTTACGTTTGAATCCGAACATTTTATCAAAGGCTCTTTCACTATTCATGTAGAATTGGACTCGATTAAAGCGGTTTCTATTATTAATATTCGGGTTTAGAGTTATACTTTGGCTCTTATCTCTTGCAGAGACTATGATGTGTATATGCATACTGCCTGCTGTCAATTCGCCTTTTCTCATTCGTTCCAATTTTGCAAACCAAACCAAATCATCACTTGACAACTGTTTTCCATTGGATAGATTAAAATTTCTCGCATATTCTTCCATAACCGCTCGTGTGTATTCTTTCATATTCTCCGTACTCTGCCTAATATGATATAATTCTTGAATAGTAGGGGCAATTACAAGACTATGAAATTTAGGAGTATTTCGTTTTAATCCCTTGTGATTATTATCAATAGTATGTAAAACCTCATTCGAAGTTACATTGTTCCGATATTGGTCGAAGAACAGCTCATTGTCTACAAGTTGGGATTCTCTATTTTCTTTGTTCAGATAGTTAACCAAAGCAGCACAAGAGCCTGTATTGGAAAAAGAAACCTTCCCATGTTTTGCAGGATTTATAACTTTAGTGTACATCAGAATATCTTTTTAGACAGTTTGTCTTCTATAATATCTGATTGCTTATTTATTCGGCTTTTCAAATCGTTTATTTCTGATTTTGTCCTGTCAAAATCATTGGCAAGGAAAGTCGCAAGCTCATTTAATGCCTTCTCAATAACGGAAATTTGCATATTTCCTGCTTTCTCTATATCTGTTCTGGTAGCTGTGTCTTTTAACTCATGAGCTAAAGCCAATAATTCTTCCGAAATTCGGGTTAAATGAATTTTCTCTTGTTGTCGCATCCATTTCCTGAAAGTTTCATCTAATTCCTTAACTGCATCATAAGCGTTCTTTTCGCTCTTTTCTATTTCTCCACGCTTAAGAGCCTTTTTGATTAAAAGTTCTGTTGCAGTAGATAAAGTCAGTTTAGGAAACCTAGACACCAGTTCTTTGTATTCGTTATGTAATGATGCAGATATGCGTATTATTTTTTGTTCCATAATAGGTAATTTATTGTAAAAGAGCTTATTTATTCCCCCTTTTGTTCTAAATGTTACATTTTGATATTTAATATGACATTATAATTATCTCATTAAGCTATGCTTAACTGCTCGAATGTTACTTTGTGACATTCCCCTCTCGCTTATCAATTCACTATAAAAAAGGAAAGAAACAAAAGGGGAAAAAATATTATCTAATTTTTCATCTGCACTAAGGAGTGAAAATGCTGTTGAAATTGTTGATTTGTTGACAGACTCTATCAGTCAACTAGTTATTATCAACAGTGATATCAACAGTGAAGAATCTTTATTTTTTTATTTCGATCCTACTGTTGATATGATTGTTGACAGCTAATTTGTTGTTATATATTCACTTATATATAATCGACAACAAATCAACAGCATTAATAATTTATTTTTAAAAATCTATCTTTAGATAATTCATAATACCGCCCCTTGTGTGGGCTAGTTGAGATTGTTCCATCGAGGAATACAATATATTTTGTATATGAGGAATTGACCGTGGATAGCCCCCATTTTGAAACTAATATTTCTTTTACTTTGCTTATAGAGAGGTTTCGATAATTAAGATTATTCATTGAGGCAATAATATCTTGCAACTGAAATTGTATAATATCTAAATCCCTATCTTCAAATATCATTTCAAGTACATTTATCATTTCTTTTTCTATCAATGATTTATTGTTACTTTTTAATTTTATCAATGCCTCAGTTTCAAGTTGCTTAGGCATAAACCACATTCTCGACTTATTTTCTGTATGGAATGGTCTATTGATTAAGAAATCTAAAAATGCAGGAATTTCAGCTTTTAGACGTTCAAAAAATATTAATGATGTGCAGTTCAACTGATTTTGAAAGGGTAATACTTTACGTACCCAATATCTAGTCTCTTCATTATCAATACAGATAAAGTTAGTTTCGTTATTCGAACAAAGAATAAATTTTCCAAAGAACTCAACTTCTTGCCTATCTTTGCCTTTTGCCTCCGCTTTGAATTGTCGAGCCGTTGAAAGATTCTTAATCCGTTCTGAGTCTTCTCGTTTATCTAATAAAACTTCGTCAACAGCTATGACGAGTTTATTAGCCCAATCATAATTGAATTGAGAACGGAAATCATCATTGGTATTAAGTGTCATATTCTTACCAAACATCAATTTGAGCAAGTTCAGGAATGTAGTCTTACCCGCCCCCCGTTCGGAACTGACAAGGCAAAGAATTGGCAAGGCTTGCAACGGATTCTCATAGAGTATTTTGAGATAATCCAAGCCAAACTCATACTGTTCTCCAAATATGTGCTTTAAAAATGTAAGAATAGTAGTACAGTTTCCTGCTTTTGGCTTATAATCTAATTCATGATATTGATTATAAAATGTTTCAATAGTAGATTTGTAATCTATATGTGACGGAATACTGCAAAGACCATCATAACAAGGAATTTTAGCAATATAATCTTTCCCATGATCTGATTGTATCGTTTCTTTATTCCATGGGATTAGAATTTCCATTGTATCGCCTGATGCCAATGGTTTCTTTACTTTTTTGTAATAGGTTGTACCAATCCTAATGTATCTTCGCCTTGTTAGAATGGCAAAAATACTTGTTAAATAATAAGTGTTATTTGTGGAGCATGAGGTCGGGAACCTTATGCTTTTTGCTTTTTAGATAAGAATTGTTGATCTAGCCTCTTTACTCGCTCGTCAATGGTTTCTTGACGATTCTCAAGCATCCATGCTTCAAGTTCGGATCGTTTGAATACGACTTTATTGCTTCGCTTATGAAAAGGGATGACATTAGTAGACGTTTTTCGGTATAGGGTTGATTTCTTATAGCCTGTTAGAATAACGGCATCTTCTATACCTATAATATCCGTCATGTAGGTCTTGTTGGGGTTGTTCTTGTTTTTGCCCTTGTTGTAGTTCTAAAAACTCCTTAACTGTAAGTAAAGCCAAAGGCTTCGATTTTAATTCTTCTAATCTTGTGTTCATAATTGCATATTTTTGAATTCTTTTAGGCGAAGTACATCATTTATACAATTATGAACAATGAAATAAAAGGAAGGGTGCTATTAGATTTTTTTTGCTCACATTCTTCCTCATTTTATTCTTGATATTCAGATATATTTTTTTTAAAGAGAGTATTGTTTTATTGATCTTTTCTTTTTGTTGCTTAAGCATATTGGCGAGTTCTTTGTTTTTATATGTTGGAAAATTTTCAAATCGTTCTTTCATGACCTTTGCTTTGGATGATGTGTTATTTATATCAATATAAGCAGAAATACCGAAATATTCTAAAAAAGAAGTTATAAAACGAAGTCATCATTATGTAGTTTTACATTATCTATCAATGTGTAGTTCTGTACTTCTAATACTTTGTAAAGTCTAATTAATAAAGATAGTTGCTGTATACACATATGAGAAATGAGTTTTTTGGCACTTTCCAAATTAGAGTCACACTTTCTAGTTAAAAGATTAGCATATCTAATACGTAATTTTATGGATTCGAGATTTATATCTCGCTTAAATTCAAAAGGATTATTGATAAATATTTTTTCATATTCTATCAAATCAGATTTTAAATAATCTAGAATAACTTTACTTAATTCGCTATTGGGATGTTGGGATGCTTTTATTTGCATACGTTCTTGTCCTTTTGCATTAGTAGAATAAAATTGAATACCTTCTTTTTCTCTTACAAAAAGTGTTTCTAATTGCTTGCATAGGTTTATCCATTTCTCAATTTTTTTGTCTTGGGCATTAAACTCTTGCTGTATTTCATTATGAGAAATCAAGTTATACTGTTCTTTATTCCATAAACCATAGTAATAAAGGGGTAAACTGTAGTCATGGAATTTATAGGGATACAATATTTCTTTGCAAAATGTAATATAATCTTTATAAAAGGATAAATCATTTGAAATATCTTTTTCTATTTTTCCTTTATACATTCCGCATAATTCGATACGAGTATCAATAGATAATGTTTTTGGCATATTATTCAATCAAAATCAAGTAAATATAAAGTTGAAAAATAGGCAAAATCGGGGCTATATAGGTAGGTAGTTTGTATTATTTAACATTCAAAAACGTCACGGATTCGTCACGGCTATAAAAACAAAAAGCACCTACATTTCTGTAAGTGCTTGATTTTCAACTGTCGGGATACCAGGATTCGAACCTGGGACCCCCTGCTCCCAAAGCAGGTGCGCTAACCGGACTGCGCTACATCCCGTTTTCTGTATAGCGGTGCAAAGGTATGACATTTTTTTATATTTCAAAACAAAAAGACAAAAAAAAATATTCTAATTCTGTTTATGAATACCCTTGCAAACAATTTAACTTGCTATTAATAAATTTATTTTGTTAAAAACAAATAGTTAGATCAACAAGTATTTTTTTTATTTATTTTTGCACATAAATCTCAAATCTTATAATTATGCTTAAAAGAGTGTTCTTTACATTTGCGTTGCTAGTCTTCGCATTTTCCATTAATGCCCAAAATCTACAATTACATTTTGACCCTCGTCATGCTTTACATGGAGACAAAATTTCTGAGAAAAACTATTTTACGGCAACTTTCGAAATGTTCAAACCAGACAAATGGGGTTCTACATTCATGTTTGTTGACTTAGATTTCAATCAGAGCCGAGGTAATATAGGAACAGCCTATATGGAGATTGCTCGTGATATAAAGCTGGGAAAAAGTCCGGTTATGGCACACGTTGAATTCAATGGAGGTGTTGGAAATTCCGAAAGCTTTGGATTTTCAATAGCGAATGCTTATATGGCAGGAGCTTCTTATTCCACGATGGTAGGAAAAGCTATATTAGGAACATATGTAGCGTATAAATATAATGCTTTCGAAAAAGTAAGTAACGACATTCAATGGACTGTAACATGGGGTATGGACCTATGTAATAATAAATTCCGTATCTGTGGATTCATGGATGTTTGGACCCAAAATAAAAACAAAACTCATGCACCTGGCGAGAGCGGAAAAGAAATTGTATTCCTTACCGAACCTCAGTTTTGGTATAACGCAACTCCAAACCTAGCCTTAGGTAGTGAAATAGAAATCAGCAATAACTTCCTTCTAAGAAAGGATAAAGCATACATAAATCCGACTATAGCTGCTAAATGGAATTTTTAAGATAAAAGAATATGAAGAATCTCCTTGAAAGAACGTTTAAATTGACAGAGAATAAGACTACAATACGCAAAGAGCTTATTGCCGGCCTTATTACTTTCCTTACCATGTCATATATATTGATAGTAAACCCAAGCATACTATCAACTACCGGAATGGATAAGGATGCTTTATTTACAGCAACTGCTGTCGCTACCATCTTTGCTACCCTGATGATGGCTCTCTACGCCAAACTTCCAATTGCCCAAGCTCCCGGAATGGGTTTAAATGCTTTTTTTGCATTTACGGTCTGTGGACTTATGGGATATTCATGGCAATTTGCTTTGACCGCAGTATTCATAGAGGGTATTATTTTCATTCTGCTAACATTCTTTAATGTACGAGAATTGATAGTGAAAAGTATACCTAAAGTTCTGAAAGACGCTATTCCTGTAGGGATAGGTCTATTCATCACTCTGATAGGATTAAAAAATGCAGGGATTGTCGTTGCCAGTCCTGCTACATTAATTGCTCTTGGCGATTTCTCTCAACATAGTGTCTGGATTGCGTTAATGGGACTTATCGTCACAGCTGTATTATATGTAAGAAACGTAAATGGTTCAATACTTATAGGTATTATAGTTGCTACGATCTTTGGTATCATTCTTGGTGATGTAACACTTCCTGATTCAAGCATCATCAGTGCGCCTCCATCTATTGCTCCTATATTTGCGCAATTCGAATGGGATCACATCCTTTCCTTCAACATGGTTGTAGTGGTATTTACATTTTTATTTGTAAATATGTTCGACACTGTTGGAACTCTGATAGGGGTGGTTTCAAAAGCTGGTCTTGCCGATGAAGATGGCAACTTTCCTCAGATGAAAAAAGCCCTATTCTCTGATGCCTTAGGTACAACAGTTGGAGCCGTTCTAGGAACCAGCACAATCACAGCTTATGTAGAAAGTGCATCGGGTGTAGCATCAGGTGGAAGAACCGGTTTAACCTCGGTTAGTACAGCTTTCATGTTTATCCTGGCATTATTCTTCGCTCCATTATTTTTAATGGTTCCTGCAGCCGCTACATCGCCGGCCTTAATTATTGTAGGACTCTTCATGATATCATCTGTTGCTAAAATAGACTTTAGCGACATGAGCGAAGGGCTTCCCGCATTCCTTACTATTGTCTTCATGCCTTTCACATACAGTATTGCAGAAGGAATCGTATTTGGTATGTTGAGCTTTGCTTTAATAAAAGTTTGTTCAGGGAAATTCAAGGATGTATCTGCTACGGTATATGTAATAGCCATCCTGTTCTTATTAAAGATAGTGTTAGATGCTTCTCACATATTGGGAGCACATTAAAATAGATATTACAAAAAGAAAGGCTGCTAATGATTTAGCAGCCTTTCTTTATTTCAGGGGAAGATATTAGTCAATAAAATCTACTGTTTCTTCTCCAATCATCTGACGAAGTGTATTTTTCAACTTCACATATTGGATAAATAAGTCATGCTCTGCAACCTTATTTGGCTCATGCATAGGGCTCTTGAAATAGAAAGACAACCAGTCTTGTATCCCACTCATTCCGGCACGTTTTGCCAAGTCTGAGAACAACACCAGGTCTAAACACAAAGGAGCCGCAAGAATAGAATCTTTACAAAGGAAGTCTACCTTCATTTGCATCTTATAACCCAACCATCCGAAAAGGTCGATGTTATCCCAACCTTCTTTATCGTCGTTGCGAGGTGGGTAATAATTGATACGAACTTTGTGGTATACGTTTCCGTAAAGCTCAGGATATAATTCGGGTTGAAGGATGTTGTCGATAACCGAAAGCTTCGATTCTTCTTTAGTTTTAAATGAGCCCGGATCGTCAAGAACTTCGCCATCACGATTACCAAGGATGTTAGTAGAGAACCAACCGTTAAGGCCAAGCATACGAGTCTTAAACATCGGAGACAATACTGTCTTCAACATCGTCTGACCTGTCTTGAAATCTTTACCACAAATAGGAGTTTGAGTTTTCTCAGCCAACTGCCACATCGCAGGTATATCAACAGTCAAGTTAGGTGCTCCATTGATATAAGGAATACCCATCGATACACAAGCATATGCATATACATTTGAAGGAGCAATGTCTTTGTGATTTTCTCTCAACCCTTTTTCAAAAGCGGCAAGCGATTTATGAACTTCGCCGAGTGGAGTGAATACTTCTGTGCTACCGCACCAGATAACTACGATACGGTCGCAATTATTCTCTTTTTTAAAGTTTTCGATGTCTTGTTTTACTTGTTCCATCAATTCCCACTTTGTAGGAGCTGACTTCACCCAAGTACCATGCAAGCGTTTTACAAAGTCCTGATCAAAGACTGCTTTCATTGGCTTGATAGCAGACATTTCATCTTTTACTTTGTCCAGATCTTCTCTTGTTAAAACATCTGCATGTTTTGCAGCTTCATAAGCATCTTCTTCAAAGATATCCCATCCACCGAATACGATATCGTTAAGATCTGCCAAAGGCACTGCATCTTTGATTTTAGGGAAGCGATTTTCTTCTCTTTTTCCTAAACGCATTGTAGCCAATTGAGTAATTGACCCTACAGGAACTCCTTGTCCTTTACGTGTTAACAACGTTCCTGCCATGAAAGTTGTAGCAACTGCTCCAACTCCAACTGTAAGAATACCAAGTTTACCCTTGGCTTCTCCTACTTGTACTTTTCCCATTTTTAATTAAAATTTTAAGTTATACTGCAACCCGCAGCTTACATTAAATTCTGCCGTCTCATCAGACAACATATAATAGAATAGTATCAAGTGTATCCTCACTATCATTTTATTATCCCAACCCGATATTTTCCATCGCAGAATATTCATCCGGCAACTTCCATTATTGGTAGCAACAATACAGCTGGCACTATAATATCATCAAAAAAATAAGTACTCCTTTTCAACCTAGTTGAAAAGCTGATTTCAACTCCATGAAATCTTTTATAATAAGGTCTGCCGTTGCACTTACAGACTCTTCTTCCCAACCTATCCCCTTCAGCCAGATTGTCTGGCATCCGATTTTATTAGCAGGAACAATATCTTTTGAGTAAGAATCTCCGATAATCACTACCGAAGAAGCCGGCATATCCAGGCTTTCCACTCCCAAACTAAATATAGCAGGGTTAGGCTTTCTTACACCTACAACTGCGGATTCTATTATATCATTAAAATAGTCAAGTAAACCAAAATCACTTAAAACAGCTTGTACATTTCCATAGAAATTAGATACCAACACCATCGGATAGCGACTCTTTAACTCATCAAGCAAAGGCTTTTCTTTACTAATCAAGTCCTTTGCAAAGTTATAACATTGAGTGGAAATAGCAAGACTGTATTTATTTGTTTCTTCGTTTTTAAATAAAAAAAGGTTTTCAACCAAATAATTAATCTGTAAATTAACCTTCTTACACAACAACAAAAAAAAATTATCCTCTGCTTCTATCACTTTATTAGTAGCCAGATAGCGTTCCGCATACACATAAGCTTCCCGAAACTGCTCTTTTGTCACAGGCACTAATTGTTCTTGATAAGCATTCCATAAGACTTCTGCCCAATGCTTACCGTTACTGTCTATTGTACCTCCGTAATCAAAGATTATTCCTTTTATCTTATCTGTATCCAACATTATTTAAAATCTTAAATAATTACAAAGGTACAATATGCCAGCGGATTAACAAAATTCAACAACATCACATTGACAAACAGCGTATAACACATTAATTTCCCAAAGAAAAAAAGCAGGAAAAGATGTTTTTAAGCTATGCTCCCGTTACCTTTTTAGCCGGGTTGTACCACAAGTTAAGGCCCTGAGCAAAAGCTTGAATTGTTGAGAGAATTAAGCAGCTACTATACACAATCTTATCATTTCCATTATTCTAGCATTATTTAAAATAACAGAACTCATTATTCTAAATAAAAAAACCAGTTTTACAATCTGATATCATTTGCAGAAGTTGCATATAATCCTATTAAAGCACCGGTAAAGCCTCC
>NZ_JAEPKU010000096.1 GCF_016652235.1 Dysgonomonas sp. Marseille-P4677 | reverse complement strand
CAATATATGTATTTTCACTAATAGGGTTAAATTCAAATATTTTTACGTTCATATAATTATTGAAATGACTTTATGTTAAAAACAATCTAAAGATATAATTTTTTTTCGATATAAAGTTAGGTATTCTTTAGCATAACTTATGTTATAACAATACAAAAAGGCAGTCCTCTTTGTTAATAGTACTGCCTTATATTCTAACCTCTGTATATTTTAGTATCCTACGGTAAATCGTAAACGAGAGTATTTATGGTTTTTCAATTCATCAACTACGGCCACAGCAAAATCCTGTACGGATATTTTAGAGTCGCCCTCATTGTCGAAAACAGGGCTTTCGGTATTCAATCGATATTTACCTGTACGTTCCCCTGGAAACATATCTAATGCAGGCGAAACCAAAGTCCAATCCAGTTCAGTCTCTTTTTTCAGCAGATTCAAATAATCTCTCGCTGCAGTAGCCCCACCTTTGATTTGTTCTGGAAAATCGGGAGAATCCACTATTTGCTTACCATCAATAAATAGACTACCTGCTCCTCCAATTACTATATAACGTTTTATTCCAGCCTTTTTAACTGCAGCTTGAATTGCTTGTGCCCCTTTCATAAAGTCATCGTAAATATTAGGATTAGACCAGCTCGCATTAAATGCACTCAAAACGATATCACTCCCCTTTATGACAGAAGAGAGAGCTTCAGAATCTGTAACATCTACAGCTATAGATCTAAGATTATCACCCTTAAGAGATATTTTTTCTACCGAACGAGCTAAGGCTGTTACTTCGAAACCTCTGACTACTAGTTCTTCTAATAAATGTGACCCAACAAAACCTGTTGCCCCAATCAATGCTACTTTCATAATATTCTTGCTTTAGTGATTAAACATACATTACTTTCATCACAGTAGTTATAGTAAAACAACCCCATAGCACGGAATGTTCGATTTTTCCTTTGATTAAAGGGAAATTCACCCTTTATCCATAATATTCTGATTATAGATAAAGATCATTTATTAAAATAAAAGAGTTTAAATAAGAACGTAAACGATTTTCTTCGTTTTGAAGTATTCTTCTTCGAAGAACATAGATAAATCATCTGCCTCAGCAGTCTTCTTGAAAGGATGTAACTCTGCATCAAGATTTCCTCCTTTGAGACAAATTATTCCATTTGGTAAAGCATTATGCTGTTCTTTAGATACATTCTTTTTTGAAATCTTTACTAAGTCCGGCAACGGCATAACAGCACGACTAACAACAAAGTCGAACTTCCCTTTTTCTTCTTCTACACGACAATGGCGGAATTCTATATTCTTCAGTCCTATAGCATTTGAAACTTCCGCAGCGACTCTTATTTTCTTTCCAATACTATCAACCAACAAGAATTGACATTTAGGAAATAAAATTGCCAGCGGAACTCCGGGAAATCCACCTCCCGTACCTACATCCAAGATCTTAGTACCATCAGTAAATTGTATCAACTTTGCTATGGCCAAAGAATGCAGCACATGATGTGTATATAAGTTTTCTATATCTTTCCGCGATATAACGTTAATTTTAGAATTCCAATCTGCATATAAATCATAGAGTGCTGCAAATTGTTTTTTTTGCTCATTTGTGATATCCGGGAAGTATTTCAGTATTATGTCCATATTATTTCCCGACGAAGTTTGAAATTGGTGAATTATCTTTCAACATATCTTTTATTTCATTGTAAGGTAGTAAAACACGTATTTCACCTAAACTCGGAGCTGAGTATTCTCCCGGATTAAAGATATAAGTAAGCCCGGTATTATCGACTGAGAAATTATCATTTGAAGTTAAATCTTCTATACCCCAATAGCCAAATTCGAGCAGATCATCAGGTTTTTGTACTTTATTCTGAGTGACTATTTTACGTATTAATATTTCATTTAGTAACTTTCTGTATTCCGGTAAGAATATTTCCTGTTCACTTACCATATTTCCTGTTTTAAGATCTATTACAACATTTCGATAAGCCGTAGAAGAATTAGCTCCTCCCTTATAATCCATTGAGGATATTCGGTAAGATGTAATTCCTCCCATATCAAATATAACCTTAGTAGTTAAGGTTTTGTAATAGGAAAAATAATCTTCTGTATCATGTGATTCTTGCCAATCAGGGAACTGCTCATTTGCATCATTCTTGTAATTTTCGATATAGTCCTCAATATATTTTGACACAGCCTCTACTGGTTTTAGAACTTCGTATTTTTCATCCTCCATCATTGCAAAATTAAGTTCCTTCTGCATATTGGCTAATACTTTTTCATCTGTGTATTTAACAGGAAAAATATAATTAATCTTTAACGAACAAGAAGGCTTTGTGGAGTCATTATCCAGATGGTATACCTTAGCCACAGATATAGAATCATAAGTTATTCCATTAGGAATATCTGTTCTTTTCTCTGTTTTACATGATGGTAAAACTGAAAATACTAATATAAACAGACAGATTGAAGATACTATAACTTTCATATGAACACTTTTTTAACATTACAAAGATACAATAAAAAGAGAACCCTCTATTTTAAATTAACATTTTTATCTTTCTAAAGTTTAATTCCAAAGAGACTATATTCTTTAGAATAAAAGACTACTACTTGTTTTACAAGCAGTAACCTTGATATAAGTACGAAGATAAAGTTGATTTTACATAATGTATAGTAGATTAGATATTATCTATTTACTCACTACATATCCTTTCTTACCTGCCAATTCTAAAATAGATTCATTGATAGCTTTACCCAAATCATCATCTCCACTATCCTTTGTTGACTGCTCGTCGATATACGCCTGACGTTTCTTTGCCAGCTCATTTATTTCTTTTTGTATTTCAGACCGCTCAGCATCCTTTTGAAATATAATCTTTTGCAATTCTTCTTTCGACTTGTTTTGTAATTCTTTAGGTAATTCCGATTTTTGTATTTCATCTAGAGCGTTCTTATCTTCTTTTACTTTGTCGACTAAATCCCAGCGACTATTATTGTACATCTTGTGAGATTTACTTACTGCTCGCTCAGCCAGATTCGATTTCGAAATAGCACCGGCATTCACATCTTGTACCCGTTGCATCTCCATGCGCTCAGAAGCAATCTGTCCATACCCTAAATAAGTTGTATTCAGGCGATCGTTACAAATGCTAATCCTATCATCGTATGGCGTATCATAGTATCTAACTTTCGCATTATGATCTATATTGAAGAACTTTCCCTTTCCTCTTATTGCTCCGTCACGCCACAGCCCGTCAATACCTTCACTCCTGTTTCCACAATGAATTGTATTTACATAAATACCTTTGGCAAGAGCCTTTTCAATCGCTGTCCGATATGATATACGCCCCTGATTAAAAGGTTCGTTGCCTGCAATATAAACCAGTTTCATATCCGATGAATTATTCCCCCAATCCAGCATTGTTGTTGCCTTATCAATTACAGCACCACAATATTCACTCCCACCATAGGTTGTCAATGAAAACAGCTTTGCTGAAATCAAGTCCAGGTCGGCTGTCATTGGTGTAATTTGTCGAATATAATCAGATGTACGTATGTCATTATTCCCATATTCATAAAGAGCAATTTCTATACGTGGTGCCTGCCCCTTGAATTTCAGTGTAGTCAATGTATTCACTATATTCCACAAACGGGACTTTGCCTGTTCTATCAAACCATCCATACTACTCGATGTATCAAGCAATATAGCAACCTGAATTTTAGTATCTTTATTCATTTCATTATTAACAACATCTACTCCTGAAACAGGCGATGGCAAAGTCGCTCGTTCCGAATTTCTAGATGTTACCTTTGTGCAACCTGACATTGAGTCCATAAGGATAAATAACGCTGAGCATAATAATGTAAGTTTTTTCATTTCGGTTTGTTTTAATTGGTTTCTTGCTCAAATGTATATTGATAAATATTATAATATCTGTCAAAATGGGTAAACTAAGCTTTTGAGTTGGTGAAACATAAGGTATAAATGTTTAAAAAGTATTTACTTTACGATATCAAATAAACACAACAATTATGTATACAAAATATATACTCACATTACTCTTTATACTAGTGCCTTTGACGGGTTGGGGGCAAAGCCCAACTAAACTCCAGAAAGACGCCTCTAAAAGCAGAATTACTCTGGATGAAGTATCCAGAACGATAGAAGAAGGCAGATCGGATAGAGAGTTAGCTGAGAGCTATATCAAATTGGCCAGAGAATTCTCATTTAAAGAAGAATATGCGAAAGCTGAAGATTACTTGAAAAGGGCTAAGAATCTATATGAAAAGCTTGGAGATAAAGAGAAGTTAGCTGCGACAGAAAGGGAACTCGCTCAAGCACAAGAAGCTCAAAACAAATTGAGTGACGCCTTTTATTATTTCGGCAGAGCTCAGGCAAATACGACAGACAAGAAGATGCAACAAGTAAATGCACTTGATGCCAAACGTATTTCAAGTTCAAACAATCCGGCTTCACAAAAGGGTTACTTACTGCAAAACATTCAATTGTTGGAAGAGACTAATAATAAAGAAGACAAGGCTCTTGCCCTTAGACAAATGGCTCAAGTAAATATGGAGATGAACAATACTCCTGAAGCCATAAAGAATCTCGAAACAGCACTCGTCACAGTTCAAGATCAGCCGGAAGTATCACTAAAAATAAGGCAAGAGATTGCTAATACCTATGCAGCTGACAACCAAATAGGAAAAGCAATAGAAATAAACAGAAGCCTTGTAGCCGAGGCTAAAGAAACTAATAATCCGAAAGTAGAAATACAGCAACTCCAAAATTTATCGTCAAACCTCTTTAATGCGAACAAAACTACTGAAGGCCTATCTACACTTCAAGAGGCATATAATCTAGCAATAGACAACAGGCAGACATTAGAGGCCAAAAGCAGTATTGAACAAATTGTCGAACAATATCAGAAAATGAGACAACCTCAGAAGGCTCTTGCTGCTTATGCTGATTTCATGAAGAAGCTTGAAATGCTTGTAAAAAACGACAGCACACTCATAGACGAAAGGTTCTTTCAGGTTCAGGAAGAAAAGATATTGCAATTAGAAAAAGAACGCGCACTCAAAGATGAGCTGATAACCAGGAAGAATACATTCAACTATGTACTCATTGCAGCTATTATATTAATCCTTATATCCTTGTTTTTCATAGCTAAAGCACTATATTCGATAAAGAAGAAAAACAAGAAGATAGCTTTACAGTCGCTACGCAGAGAAATGAACCCTCACTTTATATTCAATAGCCTGAATAGTGTAAATCAGTTTATAGCCCAAAACAATGAGCTGGAAGCAAATAAATATCTGTCTTCGTATTCGAAACTGATGCGCAACATTATGGAAAACTCTAATAAAGACTTCATTTCACTGTCTACAGAGATAGATCAGATGAGAGAATATCTAGACCTGGAATATATGCGTTTTCACGATAAATTCAGTTATAGAATAGATATCGACGACTCACTGGATACCGATTCTATCTTCATACCGAATATGCTTATCCAACCTCAACTGGAAAATGCCATCTGGCACGGGCTTCGCTATAAAGAGGATGGAAAAGGTTTGCTCACATTGACTGTAAATCTGAAAGATGATAAACTTTCTGTCATTATAGAAGATAATGGTATCGGTTTAATTAAAAGCAGGGAATTGAAAACCAAACACCAAAAAGAGCATCATTCACGCGGACTGACAAATACTCAGGAACGTATCAACTTACTAAACAGCCTCTACAACACAAATATTACTATCAACATAATGGAGAAAGAAAACAACGAAAACGGAGTTATAGTTGTACTTCAATTTCCTCTAATGACTAAAAACATATGAACACTCTACATAAAATAACAAGTGTAATTGTTGAGGACGAACCCGCTGCACGGGAAGCCTTAAAAAACTATCTTGTCAAATACTGCCCTCAAATAGAGGTAATAGGCGAGGCACATAATTGCAAAGAATCCATACCTCTGCTACACGAACTAGAACCTCAACTAGTCTTCCTCGATGTGGAAATGCCCTTCGGAAACGCATTCGACGTACTGGAAGGCTGCAAGGATCTCTATTTTGAAACAATCTTTGTTACCGCTTTTTCGGAATACTCTCTTCGGGCTTTGAATCAAAGTGCAGCTTATTATCTATTGAAACCAGTCAGTATAGAGGAACTTATATTAGCGGTGAACAAGGTACAACAGCATATCATCAACAAACAAATATTCAATCGCAACAAGATACTGGTGGAAAATTTCAAAGAGCCCAAACCCGAAAAACAGCAGGTAATACTTCCTACATTAGAAGGTTTCGAGGTTGTGAAAATGGAAGAAATAGTCCGTCTGCAAGGCAATGGTAACTTTACCGATATATATCTTCGCGATAAGAGTAAAAAGATGGTATGCCGCTTTCTGAAGCACTTTAGCGAGATACTCCCCTACCCGTTTATACGTATCCACAAATCGCATATTGTGAATTTCAACTTCGTGAAATCGTATCATAAAAACTCGGGAGGATATGTTACATTGGAAGATGGTACAGAAATAGAAATATCATCCAGCTATAAAGAAGAATTTCTAAAATTTTTCAAAGCTTAATATTCCCAACCAACATAATTTTAACTAAAAGGTGACAAACTTGTACAGATTTCGGTTAATATTTCACTTGTAACTTTTCTGACTCTAAACTCCATTTTCTTTGTATAGATAACTTATTCCAAAAAAAATAGTGAATGGGTATTACCATCCACTATTTTTTATAAAAGTTGAATAATCAACTTATTCCTATCTTAACTTAAAGCCTACTTTCGTTTTCACATCGGTAGACGAAGCTCCTATCAATGCTTCAAAATCACCTGATTCTGCCACCCAGTCATGTTTAGCAGCATCAAAAAAGCTTAAAGCGCTTTTATCTATGGTAAAAGTAACAACCTTTTCTTCTCCGGGTTTCAAAACTATTTTCTGAAAATCTTTAAGTTCTTTCACAGGGCGAGGTAAAGAAGATTTCAGGTCACTAATATATAGCTGAACAATCTCTGCCCCCTCTCTATTTCCTGTATTCTTTACTGAAACGGAGAATGTCATTTTTCCATCAGCATCCATTTCTTTCTTATCGGCAGATACTTTTCCATAAGCAAAAGTTGTATAACTTAACCCATGTCCGAAAGGGAACAATGGTTTAATTTTTTCTTTGTCAATCCAACGATAACCGACGAAAATACTCTCATTATAAGTAACCTCTCCATTTCCGGGATACTCTCCCAGTTTATGAGCACCATTATCGTCTAATTTCACGGGGAACGTAAATGGTAATTTTCCTGATGGGTTAGCATCTCCAACCAATATAGAAGCCAAAGATGCTCCTGATTCAGAACCATTATACCACGATTGTACTATAGCAGGGACTGTATTTGCCCAAGGCATTGCAACTGCATTTCCTGAAATATTAACAACCACCAGGTTCTTATTCGCTTTACTAAGCTCTGTAATAACCTTATCCTGATTGTATGGTAATTCAAGATGTTTTCGATCATTTCCTTCACTATCCTGAAAATCACTTTTGTTCAGACCTCCGATAAATATAACAACATCGGCGTCTTTAGCCATATTTACAGCCTCACTTATTAGTTCGGACTCTGAGCGGTTTTCTGTTAAATCCTGACCGGATGTTACTCCGTTATAGTTACCACTGGCATCTCCTACATATCCTCTCGCATATACGACCTGGGTCTGTGTTCCAACTCTGCCTTTAATACCATCCAAAGGTGATATTTCGTATCTGGCTTTTAATGAAGAACTTCCGCCTCCAACAGTCATAGACTTAATTGCATTTTCGCCAACAACTACAATCTTCTTAGCCTTATTCAGATCGATTGGCAAAACATTGTTCTTATTTTGTAACAACACGATTCCCTCTTCGGCAATCTTACGCCCTGCTGCAGCATGTTCCACAGTACCGAATGAACCCCACGGGCGTTTACTGTCCATTGTTGTGCGGAATGCAAGACGAAGAATATTACGTACTTTCTTATCCACTTCTTCAACTTTCACCTCTCCCGATTGCAACAATTTCAAGAATGGTTTTGCCAGATAATAATTATCGTATGCATTACTCGCTCCCTCGCTTAATCCGTCTGTCCACGAGCCAAACTCCATATCCAATCCGTTGTAAATAGCCTGTTTAGTGCTGTTGACACCACCCCAGTCAGAAACTACAACCCCATCGAATCCCCATTCTCCACGAAGGATATCGTTCAGCAAGTATTGGTTATGGCAAGCCCATTGTCCTTTATATTTATTATATGCCCCCATTATAGCCCAAGCTTTACCTTCTTGTACAGCAGCTTTAAAGGCTGGAAGATAAATCTCGTAAAGCGCGCGATCGTCTACATTTACATTAACTGTATGGCGGTCTATCTCCTGATTATTCAAGGCAAAATGTTTAACACAAGCTGCTACACCATTTGACTGAACGCCTTGTATATATGGAACAACCATCCGGGAGGCCAGATAAGGGTCTTCTCCCATATATTCAAAATTACGCCCATTGAGAGGCGTGCGGTATATATTGACACCCGGCCCCAATAGTATATTTTTATTGCGATAACGAGCCTCTTCTCCTATACTTTTCCCATAAAGCAAAGCCATATCTTTGTTCCATGTTGCAGCCAGGCATGTAAGAGCCGGAAATGCGATACACGAATCATTGGTCCATCCGGCCTGATCCCATTCATCCCAAAGCACCTCCGGACGTATTCCATGGGGACCATCTGTAGCCCAGTTTTCAGGAATCCCTAAGCGAGGAACACCTGCCGAACTAAACTTAGATTGTGCATGGCACATCGCCACTTTTTCTTCTAGTGTCATTCTTGACAAAGCATCTTCTACACGTTGCTCGATGGGTTTGCTTTCATCCAGATAAACAGGCTTTTGCTGTGCAAAAATAGAAGAACAAGCCAATGTACCTAACAAAATAACGTTTTTAATTTTTCTCATCAGTTTTAAATATATTAATAGTTGTCTGTTTTTTCAGGATTCATAGCTACAAAAGTACAGGTAATATGAGAATCATACTACCTGTACAGATAACCAATCTTCTTACTTTTTAACTACCGTCAATACCGCTTTATTATTGCCTTCCGACAAATCTACAGTAAATACATAGATCGCTCCCTTAACTAATGTTACATCTTTTGCCAATCCTAAATTACCAGCATCTCTTCCATTTTTGCCATCTCCTACAAATATCAGATCGCTTGTCGTACTAATTGCATCGTTCTTAAATTCTCCACCCCAACCTTTTTGATGGAAGAATTTGAAGTTTATATCATCCTCTTTTATTGTACTTCCTGCAACAAAAGAAATTTGATATTTTTTATTTCCTATAGGTATCAGACACAAAGCTTTATTCGTATCCCAACCCACTTCATTTCCACTAACAGAAGGCTTGCCTACACCGTTACCGATTATCCAGATTGCACCTGAGCCATCAGCTTGCAGGCTTGCTAGATTACCATCTTTTAGGACTTCTACGGTTAGATATTCTTTTTCGAAATTAGCTGTAATACGATAGCTTCCATCCATAGGAACAAATACTAATTTGCCATCAGCATTTTTGGTGAAGAAATCAGGATCAATCCACCAATCGGAGAAATTCTCTATACCTCCGATTTCCAGTTCTTGCCCTTTTGTCAGGTTTAAATCCAACTTATAATTATTATCATCAACACGCTGCATTGCAACTCCATCTATTGCATAAGCGATTATGAATGGTGACGCTTCATAACTGAACGTATTAAAGCTGATTGTATATTCTCCCGGAAAATTCGAAAAGGGGATATTTGTCACCGAACCTTCTGTAACAACTTTATCTTCCCATCCGAAAGTTATTTCATTACCATTTTCACCCATAACAGGTGCTTTGATATAACCTGCAACCTTCATAGGTAATACCTCTGTGAACTCATAATTGTATAAGCTTTTTCGAGACATACGATATTCTTTATCTGCTGCAACGAGAGTCAAATAAGGGAAATCGGGACGGGTTAAAGCCAAATCGTATTCTTTTTCTGTAATTGTAAAATGTATATTCTGCAAGATCAACTTAAGAGTAGCTGTTCCATTAGGAATATTTGCATAATACGGTACATATATCTTACCTGCGTATTCGGAATTAGTTTTTGTACGAATAACTGCTTCGGATACCATTTCTTCTCCGTAAAACAACTGAGCTTTCAACGTCGACAGAGGTACATCGGTATCGGATACTCCAACTGAAAAAGGAAGACTGTCGCCAAATAATGCACTAGCAAATGTTGTTTTTATATCCATTACAGGATTGCCGGGAACATTATCATCATCACTACACGAGTTCAGGAATACGAAACCCGCTAAAATGAACATCAAATATATAATTTTCTTCATAGTAAATTTCTTTTAAATAATTCTACAGCTTATTTATTCCAACGATAAGAAACGACCGACTTTGAAGGTACATCGTATGTAAAGTTTTGAATACCATCGTTCAATGTTATCTTCTTATCTTCGCTCGTATTATTCAATAATACAAAAGCATAGGTTTTGTCAGTATTCTCAAATGCACTGTAAGTAACGCCATTTGCAGTATAGCCTTTTGTTCCGATACGTACCGCACCAGGCTTCACAACAGATGACAGGTGGCCAATAATATAATAGTGCGAATTACGAGTAATAGTCTTATAATTAGATCTATCTATATCGACCGCACCATAGCATGTCTGACAACCGCCATCACGATTAGGACCTCGCTCTGTATCAAGCATCAGATTCCATACGATTACAGCTTTACACCAGTTGTTGATTGTACCCAAAGCTACATCTTCCATGTCTTCCATTAATCTTTTTTCAAGATTACGTCCATCATTCCATGTTCCGATAGAAGTTTCAGTAAAAATCAATTCTTTTGTCGGAGCCTGACTGTATATATCCAACAACTCTTGTCTGTTTCCACCATAGTTGTGATATGCAGCACCTGTAAAATACTGGCTTGCTGTAGGATCAGCATATATATTGATAGGATAATCGTTTTGGTCAGGCATATTATCATAGTTGTAGTTATGATCGAATGCATAAATCTTAGTACTCAAACCAGCCGATTTCAATTTAGGGCCTAAGGCATCTCTTACAAAGGCTTGTTGCTCGCTCCACCCCATAAAGAGAGATGCTGAATTACCTCTATTCAATGGTTCATTTTGAGGAGTGATAGCATCAATATTAATCCCTGCTGCCTGCATGGCTTGTATCCATTTTACAAAATATGTAGCATAATCCTGATAATAGGATGGGTTAAGCTGTCCGCTTGTCCAAGAATTAAAAGGTTTTAATTCGGTAAGATTATTGACTTTCATCCAACGAGGGCATGTCCAAGGTGAACCTAAGATCTTTATATTCGGATTTATAGCCAAGATTTCTTTTAATACTGGAATTACATAGTCTATTTCTTCCGATTGCAGTGCAAAGTTTTCTATTCCGGGAGTATCGCAACATGTATATTCGCTCAATGAGAAATCTGAACAGCCTATCGCGATACGAATATAGCTTTGCCCCATACCCTCTGTTTCTGAGAAAGTTTCCTTCAGGAATTTAGTGCGATCATCTTTTGTCATTCTTAACAGATTGAAGCAAGAAGAACCTGTTACTGCCGCTCCAAAACCATCCATTGTTTGATATCGGGTTGTAGGATCGAGCGTAATAGTAGAAGGAGACATACTCGGTTTACTATTGAAAGTCACACTCTTTTCAGCGAAATCTAAGGAACGTGTATTAGTTGTAACGTAGATTTTCACATCGCCAACAGTAGGCGTAGGCTTTTCAGGTTCGACTTTTCCCCCTGTATCATCATCGCTACCACTACATGCAGAAAGCATTGTTGTACAAAAGAATAAAGCACTGAGTAAGATATATTTTATATTCATGATTTTATATTTTCCGTTAATAATCTGTGTTTTAATAGCCCGGATTTTGAACAAGATTAGGATTTTGGTCAATTGCGGCCTGAGGTATAGGAAGTCTGTAAGATGTCTTATCGAAAGGATAAACCTGGGCTTTACGTCCCGAATCTTTTGCATAGACAGCGTTCATTACTTTCTCTACCTTATCTAATCGAACCAAGTCGAACCAACGTTGACCTTCGAATGCCAGTTCCAGACGGCGTTCTTTTAATAAAGCTTCTTCCATAGACTCTTTATTACCTTTAACTGTAGAGCTAAGTTTAGTAAGGCCTGCACGTTGACGCACTTGATCTATTATATTAGCAGCTCCTGCTAAATCCGGACTGCTTTTCATTATTAATGCTTCCGCCTTAAGTAAAAGAATATCTGCATATCTGTATTTAATAATACTGCTATAAGCCGAGCGACATTTATACATAAACGGATAGTTTTCTTTCGGATAATAATTACTCCAATCGCATTTGTAATATACAATAGATTCCTTATATCTGATTTCATCTCCTTCACTAGTATATGCTTTGATAAGGTCGCGTGATGGCGTTACCCATTTAGCCCATGTGAAGTTACTGTTCCAATTAACAAGGTCTCGACCAAACATCCACGTACACCAATTACCTGAACCTACAAAAAACTGAGCTTCCAAAATGGACTCTTTCGTATTTCGTGTTTTTACATTAGTATTGTCTGCGTTCATTCCAAACAAATCACTGAAATCGGCCACCAAGTCAAAACCATCCGCAGCAAGTTCGTCACAATACTTAATTACTTTAGTATAATCTCTCAATGGTTTCTCTGCATATACCTTTGCGAGGATAGTTCGGGCAACTGATTTTGTAAATAATGTTTTATCAGCGGCATTATTATTTGGCGCATACTCCAATGCTTCCAACAAATCTTTCTCTATCTGAGTATATACTTCAATCTCTGAATTCTGATTTGGAAAATAGTCCGGATAAACTTCCTCTATTGTTTCTGCGGTAATATCTCCTGCTACAGTAGTAATAACAGGAACATCTCCCCATAAGCGAACCATATCAAAATATATCATGGCTCTGAATATTTTTGCTTCCGCCTTATATTGTTCACGCTCTGCAACAGTAAGGCTATTATCTTTTACATCATCAATATTACAAATCAATATATTCGCCCGAGCAACATCTGCCAAATATCTATCCCAATCGCGAGCGACCACCGAGTTAGAGCCTTCAATAGAGTTTGTTTCATATGGTACAACCTCTGCTCCTGTAGTACCAGCATATGCATTATCGGAATGAGAGTCTGCTATCAAAAGCAAGTCCAGATACCAATGTTCCTGACGATCTCTCATCTGATTATAAAGAGTTTTCAAATGACTCTGAACGGCTGCTTTATCTTTAAATACTACCTTCTCTCCGGTTTCGGTTTGCCCTTCTGTAATTTCCGAATATGTGTCGAGAGGATCATAGCCTAAACTGCAAGATGTAACTGTAAAAGCAAAGCTGCACAACAATCCTCCTAATATATATTTAAGTTTCATATAGTTATTTTTTTTAGAATTCAACATTAAGACCAAATACATAAGATTTGCTATGAGGATATGTACCCCAATCGACTCCTTGTACAGCCCCACTATTACCCCATTGGTTTACTTCAGGATCCATTCCTGTGTAACTGGTCCATGTAACAAGATTAGTTGCTGTGAAATACGGTTGCAGACGAGATACTCCTAACTTTTTCAACAAGCTTCCTTTAAAATTGTAAGAAAGAGAAATATCTTTTATTCTCAGATAACTACCGTCTTCTACAAAGTAGCTGGAATTTTCTATATTAAAGTTAGCTCTGGGAACATCTGTTATTTGCCCTGGAATTCTCCAACGATTCAACACACGAGTCGATTGATTTTTTCCATCATACATACCTTCAGTATCTATTCTTGAAGCATTGTACACATCATTTCCATAAGAACCTTGTATAAAGATGCTTAGATTGAAATTTTTCCAAGAAAAAGTATTTGTTAGACCGTATGTGAAATCAGGATTTGGATCTCCAATAAAAGTACGATCACCTGCATCTTTTTTCCCATTACCATTTACATCTCTATAAATAAGGTCTCCGGTTTCAGGGTCTACACCATCACTAATATAACCATAGAAACCGCCTAAAGAACGTCCCGGCTGATTACGTACAATTGCCGTTTTCAACACATCGCTAGGCCATGCGTCATTGTATATTTTCTGTAATGCTAATTTTTCAAGTTTATTCCTGTTAAAAGAAATATTAAAATCGGTAGTCCAAGAGAATTCTCCTTCAAAATTTCGGGAATTGACAGAAAACTCAAAACCTTTATTTGTCATTTCTCCCTCATTTCTTTGAATACTGTTTGCGGCGGCGGCCCCTGTTGGTAAAGTTACCCACATCAACATGTCTTTGGTCCTTTTATAATAGTAGTCCATATTGATAGTCAATCGGTTATTAAGAGCCGTAAGATCAACTCCAATATTCGTTTGTGTTGTAGTCTCCCATTTTAAATCTCGTGTAGGAAGGTTAGCTTGGCTAATAGTAGGAAGAGCATTTTCCTGAACATCTCCATTACCATCTTCCTTAAACCATTCTATTCTACGAATATTGTAACGTTGCAGATAAGCATAATCTCCGATTCCTGACTGGTTTCCTGTTTGTCCCCAACCTCCACGAATCTTTAAATCGTCGAGCCAATCCAATCCTTGCATAAACTCTTCTGATGATATACGCCATGCGGCAGAAAATGAAGGGAAAGTACCCCAACGATGATCGGGATGAAGTTTAGACGAACCATCGGCACGTACATTTGCAGTAAATAAATATTTGCTATCATAATTGTAGGCTGCACGTCCTATATAAGACATAATACCCCACTGAGAAGCTCCAGAGCCTGTACCATCCCATGATATTTTGTTTGCCGCATTTAAAGTTTTGATCTGATCGCTACGATAGTGTGACCCGTTTATCCAACTATTTGTATAATCCGAATCGGTCCATGACGAACCTCCCATTAATTCCAATCCATGCTTATTAAATGTTTTATTATAAGTCAATATATTATCGAAAGTAAGCACTGTATTCATATTACGATTATCCCATGCGTTACCCCAATCATCTCTGTCATCAGCATGGACAGGAGGAGTAAAACCTGTTTGTAAGCTATTTCTTCTATCCAAAGTGAAAGAAGACTTCAATGTTAGTTCAGGTATAAAAGTTAATAAGATATTACCAGATGCTATCAATCGGTTTTCTTTAGTCTTATTATTTTTACTGTTTTGAAGGCTCTCTATCGGATTCGAAATATTCATTCCATAAAAGCTTCTATTATAAAGGCCAGCTTCTTCGTCTTTATAAATCCCAATACTGGTTGGCAAATTTATTACCGAAAGAACAACTCCTCCTCTATTAGAGCCTTGCCCTGTAGTAATACCATTATTTGTATTATCGGTATATGAAACATTAGCACTTATGTTTAACCATTTACGAACCTGATTATCAATATTTGCTCTAAAGCTGTAACGCTTAAAGAATGCAGCATCTAATACTCCTTTTTCATCTAAATATCCAGCTGACAAGAAGTATTTTAGTTTGTCAGTACCATCCGAAACAGACACTTGATAACTCTGAGTTACACCCGTAGAATAAACTTCATCGAACCAATCGGTAACATCCGTTGTCCCTTCCGGTACTTTAGCTCCACCTATTTCATCCTGTAGTTCTTTGTATTGAGCAGCATTCAATGATTTGATAGAGTTAGAAACCTTATTCAACCCTAGTTGCGTATTAAAACTTACTTTTGCATTTCCACTTTGTCCGGCCTTGGTACTAATAATGATTACACCATTTGCAGCACGTGAACCATAGATGGCCGCAGATGACGCATCTTTTAATATTTGCATACTGGCAATATCATTTGGTGCCAAAAAGTTGATATTATCCACAGGAACACCATCTACTACATAGAGCGGATCGTTACTCCCATTGAAAGAAGTAGTACCGCGAACACGTATAGATAACTCTCCTCCCGGTGTACCATTAGGTTGAATAACAGAAACTCCGGCAGCCTTTCCTTGTATAGCTTGCCCGGCCGAAATAATAGGACGCTGATCCATATCTTTTGTAGATACAGTAGATATAGCTGTAGTCACATCTTTACGTTTTACTGTTCCGTAACCAATAACAACAACCTCATCCAATAATTCTGTATTTTCCTCCAAAGTCACTTTTATATTCTTTGAGGCTTTGATTTCCTGTGGTTTAAAACCCACATAGGTTATAAGCAAAGTGACTCCTTCATCGACATTTAATGTAAATTGTCCGTCAATATCAGTTATAGTTCCATTTGTTGTTCCCTTTTCTGAAACACTTGCTCCAATAATAGGTTCGTTATTAGAGTCTACAACTTGCCCTGTAACGGGAATTTTTTGTGCGAATGCACCTAGAGACAGAAACATTGCAAATAACGCAATGAGAATCCTATGTCCCCCTTGAAGAACTTTCGATTTGTTCTTTTTCATACGTATTATATTTATAGTTAATAAATAATTATACCGGTGGTATGCCAGTATTGAAATAGTTTATGACTAATTCAAAATTAGTGACTATAAATACCTGAATTTTTTCAAGGGGTAAAAAGGTGGATTGAAAAATAAGACAACAATATTAACAAACTATATAACAATATATTAC
>NZ_JAEPKU010000095.1 GCF_016652235.1 Dysgonomonas sp. Marseille-P4677 | reverse complement strand
CTCTCTCTCTCTCTCTCTCTCTCTCTCTCTCTCTCTCTCTCTCTCTCTCTCTCTAGCAAAACATAGGTAATACGCAAATTTTCAGACGAAAAAATGCAATGTAATCTTGCCATATTTTTGCTATTACTAGACATAGAAAGTTATTCGTATTTACAGGTATTAGTTAATAATTCTATATTTTGAATTAGTATGAATACAAAATTCGAAAGAAATAGATAAACAAATGAGGGTAATTTCATTCAAAAAGGATGAAAATTGAGTCTAACTACAATTAATTACTTATTGCATGATCTTTAGGAAAAGGTTCTCCAGACCATGCTTTCTTTGCAGTCCAATCTTCAGACGATACAGTCCAGAAGGAATGATTAGCGGGCAATCCTAAGGGAAGGAAAACTTCTGTTGTCAAATACAAACTCCCATTATTGGTGTACCAGTCTGCCAAGTTGGGTTGATGACCGACAAATCCTAATTGAAGAAATCCTTTCTCATTAAAGGTTCCTTCAACTGAAAACATTCGTTTCATAACTGAAGTTAAAGCATTCCTTACCTGCCCTTCCTTCAATTCCTGTGGCAATTCTCCTCGCAGACATAGAAGCGAAAGAGGTTGGAACACTCCCATGCGATAAGTCATTGATCGGCCAAATGCAGGAAAAGTTGCTTCGGGTGAAACAAACCTTTCGAGAATAATACCAAATCGTTGCATCCGTTTTTTTGCTGTTTCAAAATTTCTCGCCACAGTATCAATATTCTTATCTCGCAATTTAGTTTTCCTATCTACAAGAACTTCTAAAACCTGTATGTACATAGGTTGAATTACAAAACTATTGTAATAGTCGAATGCAAAATGAGAACCGTCGGAATACCATCCATCTCCAACATACCATTCTTCTATCTTACGTATAGCAGTATGAATACGAAACATATCGTATTCGGCATCTACTGACATAAGGAATGTTTCGACCATTGCAGAAAATAAAAGCCAATTTGTATATGGAGGATCTATTCGTCGTAATTGTTGGAATTCCTCTATATATCTCTTCTTGGTCAATTCATCCAATGGGTCCCATAATTGTTTCGGCGCACGCAAAAAACTACTTGCAATATAAGCCGCATCAACCAAAGGTTGCCCCTCATTTCGCCATAGCAAATAGTCGGGACTATCGGGATCAACCGAATTTGCATAACTCTTCAAGGCCCATTCCCGAAGTTGTTTGCGTTGTTTTCCTTCAGGTGTATCATCATCAGGTAAAGTGAGCCAAGGTGCTAAACCTGACATCAGACGACCAAAGCATTCCATATATGACACTCGTTTATCTCTTCCATCCCAAGTCGGACTCAGCTCTAATTGCATATTTTTAGAAAGCTCTCCTTTACTCATATTACTTAGAACCGGAGAAGCTATTTTATACAGCATATTTGCCCAATAAGTACGGTCGTCAGTATCTTTTTCTCGTTTATTCTCTCCTGCCTTTCCTGCCGCTACTGATAACAGAAAGGTTAAGATTAATAATAGACATGTTTTCATCGTAATATTTTTTTAGGTAATTTATTTCACATATTTCGACATTTCCGAGGCGGCTAGTAGAAATGCACCCACCCCAAAATCGGAAGTAGTTTCAGCTCCTACATTTTTATGTTGGTCTGCTCTTTCGCCAATAGGCTGTACATAACCAATCGATCCATCTTGCTGCAACGCAATCTGAGTTAGGTAACTCCAGCTTTTATCTATAATTGGTTTATATGTCTCTTGATCCAAAATTCCATTATTGATTCCCCAAAGGAATCCGTATGTAAAGAACGCCGTTCCACTAGTTTCGTAACCAGGTGCCTGCTCCTTATCCAGAATACTACGCGTCCAAAAGCCTTCTTCCTCTTGTGATGCGGCTAAAGCCTCTGCCATTTTGATATATATACTGATATATTCGGTACGATGCGGATCATCCTGAGGAAGATCTACCAAAACCCTTGGTATAGCTGCAAACACCCAGCCATTACCTCTAGCCCAGAAATCTTTAAGACCGTTTTTTGTTTTATGTTTAGGATAGATATATTTCGCATCACGGTAAAAAAGCCCGCTATCAGTATCATACATCAAGTCTCGTGCATATGCGAAATATTCATAAAGCTTTTCTAAATATTGTTTGTCTCCGGTTACCTTATATAGCCTTGTCATTACCGGCATCACCATATATAAACCATCTGCCCACCACCAATAATCATTATTGAGAGTAGACATCTGGTATTCCATCACTTCTTTTGCTCTGTTTATCTTTTTTTCTTCTCTATTTAATATATATAAATCTATATATACTTGAAAACAGGTTTGAAAATCGCCAAAGAGAACATATTCATCAGTTTCTCCATAGCTATACTTCCACTTCGCCTGATTGTCAGATTTAGCACCCTTCCATTCATTCCTCTCAGCCCAAGCCTCTGAGTAAGCTCTATAAGCATCTATTCCAGTAACTTCGTAAGCAGCCAGATTTCCGGTATGGTAGGCAGCTCGATGCCAAAATGAGTTTTCATGTTGTGGATGTGCCGATTGCCAATGATTGTTCACTTTCTTAATAATCTCTATCACCTCAGCTTTAGATACTGAACTTGTTGATTCGCTATCGATAGGTTTATTAGTTTTTCCCGTACATGCAATTCCAAAAACGAATATGGGTAACAGGAAAAATAGACTTTTCTTTTTCATGATATAACTATATAGATTGATAATACTTTTCTGTATGCAAAAATGAGAAAGAATAACACAACGAATAGTGTTCAATTAGTTCAAAAAGGGGTGTATTTTAATTCAAAGCAAAAAAAGTCCTGTAGGAGTTATCTTCTCCTACAGGACTTTTTGAAAGAATATTTGTTTTTTACTTCAGAACATTAATAGTGTATGTATACGTATATTCTTTTGCAGAAAAACGATATGGGTCTAGTGGTTTTGCACCCCACGATTGAAGCCCTCCGACTCCTCGTTGGAATAAATCTACACACAATACAGTTTCATGACGTGGTAAGATATCAGAAGCATGCTGTTGTTTCTTAGTCATACCCGGGTCAAGATCCTCCGGTCTGTTATTTGTTGCACTTACAGAAAGAGGTTGAGCTCCCGAAACTTGTATTCCTCTTCCATCTTTATTTTTCAATGTAAGCCAACGAACATCAGTCTTATTTCCTGTTTCTTGTGGACGATAATAAGCAAAAGCCTGCTCCTCTACCTTTCCATTCCATATACCCATAAATGTATCCGCATTACGATCAATATAGTTTTCCCACGGACCACGACCATACCATGTAAAATTATTCATCTCTTTTGGCAGAATCATAATCATCCCGAAACGCATCATTTCAGGTAAATCATCAGACAATGCTTTATAATGGGCTGTTGTTGTCAAACTACCATCTTTATTTACAGTATAGGTTATGTCCACCTTCGCTTCAACACCTTTTAGTTTTGCTTCATAATTTATTATGATACCATCATTAGTTTCTAGTAAACCCTTATATTTATAGGCAATATTATGTCCAGCTGCATCCCACAAACGTAGATTATATTGTGCCCATTCACCAAAATCGTTATCTGTTGGAGCACGCCAGAAGTTTAATCGAGGAAGTTCGTTAAAGACTCTCCTTCCATTATTTGTCATATTCATCAAGGCTCTTCCGTCTCTTGAAGAAAATTCATAAACAAGGGGATCTGAAGCAATTATTATCTTATTATCTTTCTTATCTACTTTTAATACACCTGATAGATTAGATGTTTTTACAAAATAATTATTTGTAGGGAACGCAAATTCACCTTTTGCAACCTCAAAACCAGCCTGAATAAACGGTGTATTCTCTTTACTATAAGCAAATACCTGTAGATAATACTCTGTTCCATCTTCTTTAGAGATAGTAGGGATATTTAATTTAATATCTTTACGTGTATCGGCAGGAACAATAATATCAAAGTTACCTTCACCTGCTTTTTCGCCATTCTTCAACAGTACCCATTTATAAGTGTAATTCTTATTTGTAAGATCGGTAAATTTGAAATCGTTAATCACTGTAATGATACCATTATTCAAATCCTTTGCTTCAAACAATATATTCTGATATACTTTCTTTACAATATGTGTATGAGGAATATAGTTCTGATCGGGACTGATGACACCATCAGCAACAAAGTTACCATCATTCATTTTATTATATCCCTTCAGATCACCTCCATACGCCCAATAGAAACGTCCTTGTTCATCGGTTGTCGGATAGCCATGATTATACCATTCCCAAATGAAACCACCTTGCATATTCTTACTTGAACGCATCAAATCCCAATATTCTTGGAAATTACCCATACTATTACCCATTGCATGAGCATATTCACACATAATATAAGGACGTCCCAGATCTTTAGCCGCATCGCGTTTCATATCTCCCCACGATGGATACATATGGCAAATAATATCTGTGTTACGATCTTTTTGATATGCCTGTTCATACTGGACAGGGCGGCTGTTATCTCGAGCTTTAGCCCAATCGTACATATCGAAGAAGGCCTTCCCGTTACTGGCCTCGTTACCTAATGACCAAAAAATAACTGAAGCATGATTTTTATCCCGTTCTACTGCACGAATAATACGGTCCATATGAGCTGCATGCCACTCAGGGAAATTGGAAACGTTATCCGGTCCATATCCTAAACCGTGCGATTCGAGATTTGCCTCATCTACCAAATAAATACCGTATTCATCGCAAAGTTTGTACCAAAGAGGTTGTTGCGGATAGTGAGATGTACGTACAGCGTTTATATTCAGTTCTTTCATAAGTTGAAGATTACGCATCATCTCCTTACGTGTAACAACCTGTCCTGTATTTGTATTAAATTCGTGCAAATTAACTCCTTTAAAGAATACCTTCTTACCATTTACAAATAACTGGCCATCTTTTATTTCTATCTTTCTAAATCCGATTCGGTGAGAAGTCGCTTCTATAACATTTCCTTTATTATCCTTCAGTGTTATCAGCAATGTATACAAGTTTGGTGTCTCTGCAGTCCATTTCAATGGATTGGAAATACTTCCGGAGAAAGACAAATCACTGGTATTTTCAGCCGGGATACTTACTTTTTGAGTCTTACTAAATACTTTCCTACCCTCTTTATTGACGATTGCTACATCGACTGTTTGTGGTTGATATGTATTTGTATAATTCTTCAGTTTTACATCTAAGCTGAAAACTCCATTCTTATAATTCTTATCTAAATCAGGATGAGCAAAGAAGTCTAATATACGTGTTTGAGCTGTGCTATATAAATAAACATTTCTATTAATCCCCCCCAAACGCCACATATCCTGATCTTCGAGATAGGAGCCATCGCTAAATTTGTGCACTTCACATGCTAATGTATTCTTTCCTTTACGTATATATTTGGTAATATCAAATTCAGCTGGACTTTTAGAATTTTGTGTGTATCCTACTTTTTCTCCGTTTACCCATACGTACATTGAGTTAGTACCACCTTCGAAATGGATAAAAACTTTTCTTCCATCCCAATCATCCGGTATATTAAATTCATGTCGGTAGGCTCCTGTCGGAGAATCATCTCTATCGATATAAGGCGGATTCTTCCTAAATCCAAACCCTACATTTACATACATAGGTATACCATAATCATTAAATTCCCAATTACCGGGTACCGGCATATCTACCCATTTGCTAACATCATAACTTTCTTTATAAAAATCGGCAGGAACATCTGCAATTTTAGGCACCCATAGAAATTTCCACTTACCATTTAGCGATTGATAATATGGGGAAGCACTATAGTCATCGGTCAAAGCCTGACTATCGGCAGCATAGGGAAGTGCCGTGGCACGTGTATCTTCCTTATTTACAGCAAATACTTCCGGATTTTCCCAATCCGGAACATTATTCTGCGCAAACAGACCTGTTGTGAGAAAAACAGAAAGTAAAACAAGTGTTTTTTTCATGATTTTACTATTAATTGTTTAAGGGTAAAAATTTATATTGTTTTTAATTTTTATCAATACACTAAAAATAGATATACTAAGACATTTTTCGTAACAAAGATACAATCTTACAGATATATGAGGGTAGAAAAATCGGTCATATAGAGTAGTATGAATCAATCAATGCCCTAAATTATAAAAAAACATATACATTTGCGCCACAATTGGTGTAATAAATACAATTATTCTATTTAATATTGTATCTCCTAATTACTAATACCTACTTCGCACAATTAAATCTTATGAAAAAAAATAGATTATGTCTAGTATTGTCATTTTTTATTTTCGCTGTACTAGCTTCGCATGGTAATCAAATTACAGTAAAACCTCTTCCCTTAATAGGGCAATTGCCGTCTAATTCTGTTCAACGTGTTTATCAGGATAAAGAAGGTTTCATGTGGTTTGGAACATTAGACGGTTTGTGCAGATACGATGCTTACCGTATGCTCGTATTCAGATCCGATTTAAATAACCCTGAATTACTTTCTAATAATGAGATTACCTGTTTTGCAGAAGATAACAATAACAATTTACTTATTGGAACAAAGAGAGGTCTCAATATCTTAAATAAAAAAACATATCAAATAAAACATTTCGAAGGAAAGGAAATTTTTAATTCAGAGATTAAATGTATAACCGTTAGTTCTGATGGCAATATATGGATCGGTACAAATAGCAGAGTTTTTAGGTTCGATCGGAATTTATCTTTCTGTAAGATATACGAAGATAATATTCCTATAACCAGCATCAGTTCTATATACGAAGATACCGAAAGAAATCTGTGGATTACAACTTGGCGTTGCGGACTATATAAATATGATAAAACTAAAGACACATTTACAAAGCTTCCCAAGGTAGGAACGATAGATAATCCATTCAAGATATTCCAGGACAATAAAAATCAATATTGGATATGCACTTGGGGTGATGGAATATATTTATTCAATCCTAAACAAGAGAATGAGGACATCTATACACATACAGACATAAAAATAAACGACAAACTTCTTACAGAAGAACGCTTCTTCAGTATTACACAAGACGACACATATGGTTATATCTGGATGATATCCATATCGGGGATCTATGCAAAGAAATATACTTCGGAGGGAACTATTCAGGATGTAGACATATCACATCTGTTTAAGGAGACGAATAATATATATAGTGAAATAATAAAAGATAAATCTGGAAATTTATGGATTGGCACATTTAGTGAGGGTGTGCTCACTATCAATTTTGATATCCCGGCCCTCACAAACTATCCTATGCTATCAATTAAAGAACAAACAGGAATTACTCCTAACATAACTGTTATCTATAAAGATAAGGATGGAGATATCTGGTTTAACCAAAACCGTTGGGGATTAGGTATTTTTAATCCTACAAATAATAAAATACGTTTTTATCATGATTTTCCGTCATTAAAAGATTTAAATATATTTAATATCGTTAGTTGTATATCTGAATTCAGATCTATCCCGAATGAGATATGGATAGGTCCGGAGAATGAAGCGGAAATATATTGTGTAACAAAAGAAAAGGACAACGTTGTAGTATCAAGAAGAATCAATTTGGAAAATCTAGCATCTAATTCGGGATACCCGCGTTTCTTTTTCGAAGATAGCAGGAATAACATTTGGATTATCACTTCTACCGGTTTATTTATCAAACAGTATAACAAAGAAGACATAGAACCTGTAAGTTTTTCACTGGGATCGATAACAGGTATCACAGAAGATCTTAATGGAACCATATGGATTAGTAGTAAGAGCTCCGGCATTTATCAAATTCCATTATCAAACAACTCTATTCTTAATAAATCTGCAATTAAAACCTTGAACAAAAAGAATGATGGATTAGCCAGTGACAATATTGAATCGATATGTGCAGATATAAACGGGAAAATATGGATCGGCACCAAAGAAGGGAATATTATTGCCTATGATATCAACAGTCGGGAACAGCGAGACCTGTCAGGATCATTCAAAATGAAAGGAGAAGGAATACTTAACATTGTTGCAGACAACTATGGCCACATTTGGGTTTCTACAAACAAGCGCATAACAGAATATAATTCGGAAAGCGGAGCATTAAGAAGTTACTCGACAACAGACGGACTTTTAGTTAATTCATTTCTCATAAACTCTTATTTTAAAGAAAAATCAGGAAAAATCCTTTTTGGAGGTAATAAAGGTATTTCAGTCTTTACTCCAACCGAAAAATTGTCGGAAAAGGCCAAAGATGTCAAAACTGTCATTACAGACATCAAGATTAACAATCAATCTGTATTTCAAGGAAATAATAATAAACGGCTAGACATTATATCACAAACCTTAATCTTCGAGCCCGACGATAAAAATATCGAAATTGACTTTTCTTCTCTGGATTATACATTTCCCTCTAAGATACAATATGCCTATAAAATGGAAGGTATAGATGACGACTGGATATATACAGAAAATGATCGGCAATTTGCCATATATAACCAATTAAGTAAAGGTTCTCATACGTTTTATATAAAAGCAACTGATGAAAATAGATTATGGAGCAGCGAAATTACTCAATTGAAAATATATAAACGTCCGGCGTTTTATGAAACATGGTGGGCCTATACTATATACTTAATACTACTATTGGGCATAACCTATTGGGCATACCGCATTATAAAAAATAGGATAAACCTCCGTAATGAATTAAAGATAGCTCAGATTGAAAAAGATAAGTCAGAAGAGCTAACTCAAACGAAACTTCGTTATTTCACCAATATATCGCACGATTTCCTTACTCCGCTAACTATTATTTCGTGCCTAATAGATGATGCTGAAATAACATATAAGAACAAGATAGCACAGTTTGATATGATGCGTTCAAATGTAAACCGATTGCGACGCCTATTACAACAGGTTCTGGACTTCCGAAAAGTAGAAAGCGGAAATATGAAATTAAAAATAGCTCAGGGAGACATCGCCACTTTCATTAAAGATACATGCTACACCCACTTCTTACCTCTGATGAAAAAAAAGAATATAGAGCTATTCTTTACTACCTCATCTAATCAAATACAAGCTTACTTCGATGCTGACAAGATAGATAAAATAGTATTTAATCTTCTTTCCAATGCCTATAAATACACGCCTAAAAATGGAAAGGTAGAAATAGAACTAAAAGAATGTACCAAACAAAACATTCCATACCTGATGATAAAGATCAGCGATTCTGGCATAGGAATAGCACAAGAAGACTTGACGCATATTTTCACACGTTTTTATAATAATAAGATAAACGAAGGCAGTGACACAAACGGGATAGGATTATCTTTAACTAAAGACCTGATAGATTTACACCATGGGACAATTCATGCTGAAAGTGAAATTAATATCGGAACAGCTTTCATTATCCAAATACCAATCGGAAAAGAAAGCTACAGTATTTCAGAGATTTGTAAATCGGAGATGGTAGTTCTTTCAGATGAAAAAGAAATAGCTCCAATACTCTCGATAGAAGCTATTAATGAGACATATCTGGAAATCAACACCTCAGGTAAAGAGAAAACCACGATCCTATTAGCTGAAGATAATGAAGAACTCCTAACCCTTATAAGCAATATATTGGCGAGAGACTATAATGTATTAATAGCCAGAAATGGTAAAGAAGCTCTGACTATGATAAAAGATAAAGATATAGATATCATCATAAGCGATGTAATGATGCCTGAAATAGATGGACTGGAACTATGTCGTCTTCTAAAGAAGGATTTGGAAACCAGCCATATCCCTGTAATACTATTAACGGCTAAGAATAGCGCGGATGATAGAATAGAGTGTTACAACGCAGGAGCTGACGGATATATATCGAAACCTTTTGATCTTAAAGTCCTTGAAGCCCGTATCAACAACTTTATATCAAATAAAAAAGATAGGCAAAAAGAGTTTAAGTCGGATGTCGAAATAAATATATCAACACTCGAATATCCGTCTATAGATGAACAGTTTCTCAATAATGCTATCAAGATTATCGAAGAACATTTGTCCGAAACTGAATTTGATGTAAATACATTTGCCGAACACCTGAACATGTCAAAATCTTCATTGTATCGAAAAATGAAGACCATGACCGGGTTATCCCCAATAGAATTTATTCGTAATATCAGATTAAAACATGCATGTCAGATGTTGAAAGATAGGTCCATGCCAATCTCTGAAGTAGCTTATTCGGTAGGGTTTTCAGATCCTAAATACTTTACTTCATGCTTTAAGCTTGAGTTTAATGTAACACCAAGTGACTTTCAAAGAAACTCAACCATCTGAAAATAAAGAATGCCGGATATATCCAATAACATGAATACTCTCCGGCATCTCACCTTAAAAGCCTAAAGTAGATAAAAACCTTACGGTATTTATTGTATTATATTGTCGGTATCACCGGCTTAATGCTACCATCGGCATTAAATTCCATTTTGTCGATACATACCTCCCTGTGAAATCCGGCATCATCTCCCATCTTAATTCCGTTTGGTCGATTGAAACGATGATATACAATATACCACTCATCTTTGCCCAGAATTTGTAATATTGAATTATGCCCGGTACCATAAATACCCTTAGACGGGTCTTTTGCCAAAATGAGATTGTTTTCCGGAATATGTATCTTGCCTGTCGGCGAATCTGATGTACCGTAGCGCACGCGATAATTCTCACTACGCGTATCGTCTTCGGACCAAAGGAAGTAGTAAGTTCCATTTCTATAAAAAACAGTTACTCCCTCACGAAACGTTTTATCCGGAGTCCTTACTTTTATAGTATTCTTTTTTATGGACGTCATATCCTTATTCAGTTCTGCAACTGCCATATAACCATTCCCCCAATAAAGATAACTTTTTTCTGATCTTGGATCGGTAAACACCTCGGGATCTATCTCCTGGCCACCCTTTACTCCTTCTGGTCTGAAATCTATGAGAGCTTTCCCCGAATCGACAAAGGGACCAGTAGGATCGTCAGCCACAGCAACACCTATTTTTTGAGCAGCCGTAAAATAATAATAGTATTTATACTGTCCTTTCACCTTCTTCTCTTCAATACATGGAGCCCAAGCATTTCTATCTGCCCACGAAACATCTTTTTTTAGATCGAGTATAACACCCTCATCCTTCCAATCTTTCAGATTATCGGAAGAAAAAGTCTTAAAATAATATCCACCCCATCCTGCAAATCCGTCACTGGTAGGATAAATATAATATTTATGTGTTTTGTTGGAATATAAAATATCAGGATCTGCGTAGAAGCCTGTCAATGCAGGATTATTTGGTATTACAGGATAACCTTCTGGCATACCCCACTTCGCAGTTATGGCTTTTAGCTCGCTACGAGTAATAGGAATTATAGAACCATGGCGAGGATGAAAATCCATTGATATTTCATGATCAATAACATTGAAGTTTTCCAAATCTTTCGTCTCTGCAAACTGATACTTACCTTTCATATATACGTCATACATCAGGATATAAGTATCAGAATTTATCATCTTGAAAACGCTTGAGCCCTCTACAGCATCTGTTGTCTGTTGCTTGTAACCTTCGTGCTCCTGCCATTTACCAGACGTTAACGATGTTGTAGTAGCCAGCTTTATTCCATTGCCATGCCCTTCTGTTTTATAGAACATGTAAAAAGTACCATCTTTAAGAATTATATCTCCATCTATACACGATTTTCCATTTGCAGGAAAAAACAATTGTTTAGGTTCTCCTTCTAAATCAGTAAAATCTGCGTTTGCATAAGCATAGTAAATTATGTCGGCCCCGTCTCCATGTTGCATTGACCAATATACCATATATTTACCTGCTTCGGGATCATAAATAGTCTGAGGTGCCCAGACTCTTTTTAAATCTTCTTGACCCGAATATTTTTTTTGTATATTAATAATAGTTGAAGTCCAATTTATGAGGTCTGTCGATTTTAATAATACCATCGCCCTATTCGAATCCCAACCTTTAGAAGAAGTCATATCAGTAACGACCATATAAAAGGTCTTACCATCTTCGCATCTGAGAATATGTGGATCACGCACCCCTCCCGTCGAGCTAATCGCTTTCGAATCAATAACAGGTTTGTTTCCATTCAATGCTTTGTAGTTATATCCATCGCTACTAATCGCAAAATGAATAGATTCTTCCTCTACTTTATTTCCTGTAAAATATGGAAATAAATAAGCAACATAATCTTTTTCTTCTGCACCCGACTTATATGTTTGAGCATAAAACGAAAGTGATGCTGAAGAAAGTAACAAACAAATTAGAAGCTTTAAACAAATGTTTCTCATATCAAATAAAATATTCAGTTTTTAAGAATGTAAATATCTGAATTAATATGACATATAAGGGGGGAATAATCGGTCAATTAAAGGCTCTAAATATGCAAATGATGGTTTCATATACGTTTTATCATTAGAAATGCCCCCCTTACTCTCCAAATATTCATTTCAACTAGATATAGTTACTTAATATAAAAAACGGGGAATTTACTTGATAACAGCCAAATATTGTTTCGTCTGTGATTCTTTATAAAACATCCGGATTCTCCATATCAATTCCTGTGCGTTTACTATATCGAAGTCATTATTAAGATGATTTACACACAACTTGGCCGCACCGGCACCTTTAATGTTCCCTCCTTGATTTTCTGCAAGCTCGTCGTTGGACGTTCCGATGTATTTGAAATTACTCCATGCATGAACTGCCACAAAGGAAAACGATATATCTTTCGCCTCCGATTTCAGTCTGTTGGCAACAAATGCCGGAGTTCCTTCCCTGCTATGGTTCTGGCTACCATGATTCCAAAGGGAATATTTCACTGTAACAATAGGTATATCAAAGCCATTTTTATTTTTAACCCAGAAAATATCACCTTCACCACCTGCATAAGGGGAATATTGAATAGCAACAATACCTTCGAGTTGGTCATTTGCTTCAATAAAGGCTTTGAAACCAGCCTGTGCATCGGTTGATCTAACATTATGAGCTATCAGGCCTAATATTTTTATCCTATGTTGCCTCATGCTGGCAGCTACATTTCTGGCTAAAGTATATAGCTTCTCTGTACGATTGGCATCTACAGCATAATTATCGACATAAGAGTATCCTCCGCCTAAGGATTCTATCAACGTATAGTTATCCTTTTGTAAGTTCACGATATTACTAAACTGCGGTGGTGAGATCATTGCCAGATTTCCTACAGGAATTCCGAAACTCATTTTTACATTATTGGCGTCGGTATCGTTATAAAAGCCATCGATAAAGTTATTCATCATCCATTGAATATTGTCTCCATCGGTAAGATAGAATGATACAAAGTTCTTTTTCTTGTCGAAGTCTATACTCAACGGATTCTTCACCTTTGCCAGGATTGAAGTTTGCCGTTTCGAATATTGCAGGGAAGCCATCGGTATATTATATGTCCAATCACTCGGAACCCATACATGCCCTGTCTTGGATGCTCTATTCACAAAAAGGTCTTCGCCGACACCCTGCTCCCAACCAAATATAGGAGCACCCGGATTCAACCATTTCAAGACTTCTTCGAATATATCCAAATTTTGACCTGATGAGGCATTTCCGTTCAGTTTGTTGATGTTCAGCACAAAAAGGTTATTTTTGATAGCAAAGTCTCTTAGTTCTCCTGTCTGCACAGGCATAACGACCAATGCCTTATTATTACATTTGTCTTTGAATTCTTTCCACGAATCGCGGGTGGTTTTGAAGCGGGCATCATATTTCATTTCATAGCCTGCTGCATCATATTTGTCTTTATCCCTGATGTCTACTATAATAGAATTATAAACGTGCGAGGCTACAGATGCTACTATATTGCTTTCAGGATTGTTTTCCACATCTGTCAGAATATATCCATCAAACAAATCCTTAATCCTGATATCTATACCATCGCTTGGTCCATAATCGTTCAGAGCCAATTCTGTTCCAGTTTGCATACCCTGCTCTTTTATGCCCATAGACTGTAAAGCTTCCAAAGACAGTTTATATGAATCACGGTTTTCATGATCGTATAGCCATACCCCGATATCGCTTTTACCTTCATCTACTGCACGATTTGTCAGACCACTGATCGATTGACAGAGAAGATGATACTGGAGACCTTCATTTTCATTCGTTTTTCCCAGATCGTTCCTTCCATTTGGAGTTAATACACCCACACAGCTCCAGTACTTCTTAGGGGCAATCTTCATCTCGGGGAATGTGTATTGTCCTGCATCAGATATGGCATCATATTTATCAGCATAAACACCTCGTTCTTTTTCGGCGTCTACTGTACTTTCGGGCGCTTTGGTATTGGGTAGGGAAGAGTCGCTGTTGCAGGAAGATATAGTTATTAATAGTACGCCCAGTATAGGTAATATTTTTAATTTCATAGCTCTAAGTATTGTTATAAATAATTAAAGCAAGCCCTGAAGATGATTCAGAACTTGCTTTATATCTAAAGGTTTAGGATTATTCCAGTATCTGCCACTGATATTTTCCTTTCACGGCAGCAGTATGCTTTCCGGTCAGGTCTTTTATGTTCTGATCGTCTTCCACGGTTTCATCAAAAGCCCATCCGCAAGCTAAGTCAGCTTCTTTTCCGGTAACTTTTGTGGTACCATTCATCAAAGCTTTAATATCAGCTTCGGACTTCGATGTTTTCCAGATATGGAAATGTTTAATGTACCCTTGAGATTTACGGGTCTTATTCCCATTGGTTTCATATTGCGCAAAGGCAATCATAGGTAAATTAGGCAAGTTGTTGTCGTTGGCTCCGTAATAATTTCCGGTATAAGATTCTCCATTAACAACTCTATTTTTCAACACTCCGTTAGCATAATATTTGGCAACCACTGGTTTACCGTCTTCCATTTCTCCATCCACGCCTTTGTCGTTGTATACGACTGCCACATGTATCCATTTATTGGCTTCGCCAAAACCGTCGCCCGGCTCCCATAACTTATGCTGTTCTTTTTGGGCGAATGTCATACGCAAATAGTCTCCATTGATTACATTAACCATCCATCCGCATCGAACTCCATTATCTTCAAGGAATGTAGATACCACTGCTCCGATACCACCAGGCATAGTTCTGAACTTCAGCCAAAGTTCAACAGTATAAGCACGATTGCGAGGCTCTCCAAACTTAATGTAATCATCACTTGTACCAAAGTCTATGTATCCTCCGTCATCTCCATTGACATATAACTCTGCTGGGAATAAAACAGTCTCGGTTCTGACAGATGCTTTAAAGTTATCGATGGCTTTTTGGGCATTTGTAATAGCTTGATCTATTTCCGATTGAGAAGTACTTTTACCTTCATCGATATCCAAAATCAGACGTCCTAAAACTGCCATAGCATCGTTAAGTATCACTTTGCTTTCTTCCGGATATTGGCCTTTTATTGTTCCGTACTTCGATTCTTCTCTGAGTGTTTTCAACTCTGTTAACGAAGCCCCCAGTGTTTCTATTTGCGGATTCCTGTCTCTTATCGTATCGTTCTTCTCTTCAGTACATGAACTGAAAGACATGGATAGTAAAAACACGCAAGCTATAAGAATCCGTGTTATAAAATGTACATTTGCGGTACTCTTCATAATGTTATTTTCTATTAAAGTTAAACATTTCAACTATTGTTATTTATATTATTTTTCTCAGCTTTTTACATTTCTCTACCATCTAAACATAACCGATACACCCTCAGGGTTATTCTCGAACTCCAGCAGATAAGTATTGGATAACTTATCCCAAGCCTGTTGATCTATAACCTCTTTTCCACTAATCACCACGCTTGTTGGTTTTTTGTGAAGTAGTACCCGCGACACATTAGTGGTATTCACCGGACTTTTTGCAACAAAAGAATAAGCCCTTTTCTCTACTTTTTCATGATAAACCCTTGAAGCCCCTGCCAATACCTGAGGCTTGCTCTTATCCTTGACCCTGTCAATATTCAGGAAGAACGCCTGCTCGCCCGGATGTACCATTTTTGACCTATACACAGGCAACTTCGGATCAAACAAATCAACTAACGTACCCTTTATCGTATAAGCCTCATCACTTATTCCTTCATCCAATACTGCAATGAGGTCATACATGCCCCTAGCGAGATAAAAACTATTCTTGAAAAGTAGTTTCCCCGCTTTGGCATTCACCTCATATAACTTTTTTACTATACTGGTCAGCAACTCATCATTATCAGCTTTTAATACAAACTCTTTAGGATCGGTACGTATGATATAAACTGTCCCCTTCTCGAAAGTATATTCTCCTTGCTTAGCAAAAGCCGGAATATCCATCTGTTCAAATAAATGATTGGCCGGAGCTGCATATGAGTTTCCATTTGTATTCCACCATTCCTGTACCGTTTGAAAAGGGTCATCATCACGCCCACTGTAAACCAGTATACCTCCGTTTTTTACCCATTGAGCAATATGCTGATGTGCATCCGGAGTCAATGGCTTCATATTGGAATATGACATCAATAAAACCTTAGTTTCGGATAGAGCATCCTTATACCCTAGATTCTCGATATGCACTGTCTTGATAGGCACCCCACGTTTAAGAAATGGTAGTGCCTGCCCGTAGAAATTAGCCAATTGGGGATCTTCATAGCCCGCATGCGTAGGAAAACGCTGGAACATCAGTGAATTTGCCATTAAAACACTTATGCCATTAGAACCTGAAACTTTATTATCAGATAAAGGCATGCTGTTGAGCGCATTGATCATTACCTGCATCTGAGTAGAATAATGCCTTGGTATCCGTTCTCTCTTATCAC
>NZ_JAEPKU010000094.1 GCF_016652235.1 Dysgonomonas sp. Marseille-P4677 | reverse complement strand
GAATTGAGGATATCCTGTATTATAATAATTTTCTATTTTAAATGGAAGAGAACGTGTTCCGTCAGCCGAGTGCCAAGTCCCTTTTATTGTACCATTATCATAGTCGAACTTTCCATCAAAATAAGTACCATTAGAAACATATACGCTCTTTTGTCCATTATAAATCGTTTCTTCCAGTCTTACATTATCCCCTTTTATTGTACCCTTTATTGTTATCCATTCCTCTTTCCCTTTATAACAGTAAGCACCATCTACTTTACCACTATCGACAGTGAAACGTATTGTAAATGTATATTTCTCATCAATTACCCCTTTCATATAGAAAGAGGATATTACAGGAATATGAATTCTTTCTAAATATTCTTCTTTTTCTTCTACTGCAATAGAAACTAATTTATCGGCACTTGAGTAGTCATCATCAACCTGCTTATTAGCTTTCGATCCATTACATGAACACAGAAAAATAGATAAAAGCAGATAAATGAAAAAGATATATTTTCGCCAATTATTACTCATTGCCCAACAATATATTTGTTACACATGTTCCTGCCGGAACCATAGGATAAACCATCCCTTTAGTTTCCACCTGTACATCAAGCAAATATGGTCCTTTATGAGTGAGCATATCAGTAATAGCCTTATCCAGATCGTCTCGTTTTTCTACCTTTTTGGCTGTAATATTATAAGCCTCAGCTATTTTCACAAAATCAGGATTATTCATTACAGTCTCAGAGTATCTTTCTTCGAAGAAAAGCTCTTGCCACTGACGTACCATACCAAGAAAATGATTGTTCAATATAATTATCTTGACATCAATATTCGTTTGCATAATAGTTCCTAGTTCTTGAATAGTCATCTGGATACCACCATCACCGACAAATAAGCATACGGTACGATCAGGCGCCCCGTACTTAGCCCCAATAGCAGCAGGAAGACCAAACCCCATGGTGCCTAATCCGCCTGAAGTAACGACACTACGACTGTGATTATATTTAAAATAGCGAACTCCCATCATCTGGTGCTGACCTACATCTGTCACTAAAATAGCGTCATTGCCTGTAGCTTCCGAAACTTTATTAATAACCTCTCCCATCTTTAACTGCCCGGATTCAGGATATAATTCGTTCTTTATAACAAATTCATATTCTTTATCATAACAAGATTTGAACTCTGCCAACCATTTCGGATAAGTCTTTTCTTTTACTTTATCAATTATTTTAGGTAAGGTTTCTTTTACATCCCCTAAAACACGGGCTGTGACCGCAACATTTTTATTTATCTCCGCTTTGTCTATATCGAAATGAATTACTTTAGCTTGCTTAGCATATGTTTTCAGATCTCCGGTAACACGGTCATCGAAGCGCATGCCAATAGCTATAAGTACATCACATTCGTTAGTCATTTTGTTAGGACCTATATTTCCATGCATACCCAGCATGCCCACTTGCAATGGGTGATCGGTAGGTATTGCTGACAGTCCTAATACAGTCGATGCAGCCGGAATTCCTGTTTTATTAAGGAAAGCAAGCAATTCTTTTTCGGCATTACCAAGTATGACTCCCTGTCCTATTAAGGCTAATGGTTTTTTAGCCTCATTTATTATCTGCGCAGCGGCTTCTATTTCTGCATCTTTGACATCAGGCTTCGGTTGATAGCTACGTATAAAAGTAACTTTCTTATATTCATAATTATTCACAGAGCCAAACTGAGCATCTTTAGTTATATCTAATACTACCGGACCGGGACGACCTGTAGATGCAATATAAAACGCTCTTGCTACTGCCCAAGCTATATCTTCAGGGCGACGTATCTGATATGCCCACTTCGAAATTGGCTGGGTAATACCCACAACATCTGCTTCCTGAAAGGCATCGCTACCTAAAAGTGAGGATGCAACTTGTCCGGATATAACAATCATCGGTGTGCTATCTATCATAGCATCAGCAATACCTGTCACCGTATTTGTTGCACCAGGGCCTGATGTGACTAAAGCGACCCCAACTTTACCCGAAGTACGGGCATAACCTTGTGCAGCATGAGTTGCACCTTGTTCATGACGGACTAGTATATGGTTTAGTTCTTTTTTGAAATCATATAAACAATCGAATACCGGCATAATAGCACCACCCGGATACCCGAATATAGTATCTACTCCTTCATTAATAAGCGAACGAAGAAGAGCCTCACTTCCTGTTATCTTGTTATCCATAACTATATATCGTGTTTATCTTAATTTGTATTATATATTATTCCTATACTACTATCTATAATATTTCCTTTCTATTCTAGCCAAATACATAAAGAATATTTGACTTAACAACAACTTACACAAACAAATTGTATTTTAATAATTAAAATTAGTTGTATAATCTTCTAAAAAAATTAATCCAAAGAAAATAACCGCAATTACAATACCAACAATCACCGGACCAATAGCAGACGTACCACCTTGCTTCTCGACATAATCTAATTGATCGCTAGTATTAGCATACATTTCTTTTGCCTGTTCTATTGTCCGGGTTGCTTTTTTTATGTAAAATGTATTAGCGTATAAACCAACAATAATTGCCCAAACTAAATTCACAACTCTATCTACTGACGGATTATCTATTTCAAATGCAAAATATATAAGACATTCGATAATAGTAGTAACCGCAGCAAGAACAAGTATTTCTACGTACATCTTACGGTAAGCCATCCAAAAAAAACCGAGAAAAAAGGCATAAGGATTAAAAACTGTGGAACTTCCCGCTAGCAATCTTTCTCTCCGCTCTTCATAATAACTTGATTCATTTCCGAAAAAAGTCCGATAATACATTGTATCTTCAATTATATCATCTAATAAAGTATCTTGTTCTTGTGTGTTAGGTAGCATTATGTCTTAAGCTTAAAGGTTATATAATTCTGATTGCTCCCAAATCGGCTGAACTTACCATACTCGCATAAGCTCTCAACGCTTTAGAAACATATCTTTCTCTGTTTGGTTTAAATGCATTTTCGCCTTTTGCTAATTCTTCCTGACGGCGCACTTCGAGCTCATCATCAGTAAGTTTTACATTAATAGATCGTTTTGGTATATTAATCTCAATAATATCTCCATCTCTAACCAATCCTATAGCTCCACCAGAGGCAGCTTCAGGAGAAACATGGCCAATAGACAGCCCTGATGTGCCACCAGAAAAACGACCATCTGTTATCAAAGCACATTCTTTACCTAAATGTTTCGATTTTATGTATGAAGTTGGATAAAGCATTTCTTGCATACCTGGTCCGCCTTTAGGCCCTTCGTATGTAATAATAACCACATCTCCCGCTACCACATCTCCTTTCAGAATAGCTTCGCAAGCGGCATCCTGCGAATGAAAAACTTTAGCAGTACCCTTAAATTTAAATATACTTTCATCTACACCCGCTGTTTTCACCACGCATCCATTCAAAGCAATATTTCCCTTTAGGATAGCAAGTCCCCCATCTTTTGTATAAGCATGTTCCAGATCGCGTATACAGCCTTCTTCTCTATCGGTATCGGGTGTTGCATAATAATTATCTTGCGAACCCATCACTAAATTGATTTTATTACCTGGTGCTGATTTATAGGTAAGCTCAGCGTCACGAGTTATAATTGTATCTTTTGTTACATCATATTTGTCTATAGCTTGAGCCAATGTAAGTCCATCAACACGAGGCAATGATGTATCTATCAATTTTCCTTTTGCCAATTCGTGCATAATTCCTAAAACCCCTCCTGCACGATTTACATCTTGTATATGGTATTTTTGTGAATTAGGAGCAACTTTACAAAGACATGGAGTCTTACGTGAGAGCTTATCAATATCATCCATCGTAAAGTCGACCTCTGCTTCCTGAGCTATAGCCAACAGATGAAGAATAGTATTTGTTGATCCCCCCATAGCTATATCGAGTGTCATAGCATTAAGAAATGCAGCTTTTGTTGCTATTTTACGAGGGAGAACAGACTCATCTCCATTTCTGTAATACTTATAAGCATTTTCCACTATCTGTTTAGCTGCCTTGCTGAATAGCTCTAAACGGTTAACATGAGTAGCAACAATTGTTCCGTTGCCTGCAAGAGCCAATCCTATAGCTTCATTAAGACAGTTCATTGAGTTAGCTGTAAACATGCCCGAACACGAACCACATGTAGGACAAGCTGCACGTTCTATGGCACTTACTTCTTTATCTGAAACCGAATCATCAGCAGCCTTAATCATAGCATCTATAAGGTCTAAATGCTTATTATTCAACTCTCCGGCCTCCATAGGTCCTCCAGAGACAAAAATAGTAGGTATATTTAATCGCATAGCAGCCATTAGCATTCCCGGAGTAATTTTATCACAGTTACTAATACAGACCATTGCGTCAGCTTTATGAGCATTTACCATATACTCAACACTATCAGCTATCAAATCGCGAGAAGGAAGTGAATAAAGCATACCATCGTGTCCCATGGCAATACCGTCATCAATGGCAATTGTATTGAATTCGGCAGCAAAGCATCCTAATGCTTCTATTTCAGCCTTCACTTTTTGTCCTATATCGTGTAAATGTACGTGACCGGGTACAAATTGAGTAAATGAATTTACAATAGCAATTAATGGTTTACCCATTTGCTCTTCTTTCATGCCATTTGCTCTCCACAAGGCTCTGGCTCCTGCCATACGGCGTCCTTGTGTGCTAGTCGAACTTCTTAATTCAAATCCCATAACTTTTCTATAGCTTAAAAAAAAGCCTTTCCCACGTATGAGAAAGGCTTATGTTCATTTATTCCTTATATTACAAAACTAATATACATACCTTTCTCATTTATTCAGACCGACGAGGAGAATATTAAGAATGAGGACATGTAAAAAGCAATTTGTCATTATTTCACTTTAAAAGTATACACAAAGTTATAAACTTTTTTTTAAAAACAAATTTTACACTACTTTTTTTAAAGACGAATGATGAAAAGATTAATTTTTTAATATAAAAAATGTAGAATACAATACTTATTTCTTTTACAGGCTAAGAAAATATGGAATGATAGATATTTATAACACCTTATCCCTATTTAATAATTCGTTTTTTTACCTTTTTTGTTATTTTTACACCTTATTAATTTATGCCCTATATGAAAACATACCTTTTTACCTTTATAACATTATTAAGCTGCAACTTCTTATTAGCCCAAAATAAGGAACTTTGCAGTCCCGAAAAGCTACGTTGTGAACATTTATCCAACCCTTTAGGTATAGACAGTCCCAACCCCAGATTATCATGGAAATTGAATGATAACAGAAAAGGTGCAATACAAACAGCCTATCAACTTATTGTTGGAACAGATTCTCTTGAGGTAAATAATGAGAAAGGGAATGTATGGAATACAGGACAACTAATGTCGGATAATATATTAGTAACCTATGCAGGAAAGGAGTTAAATCCTTTTACCAAATATTACTGGAAAGTAAATATATGGGATAAGGATAATAAGAAAGTGACATCTGCCATATCTTCTTTCGAAACAGGTATGATGAAAATGGAGAATTGGCAGGGAGCTTGGATAAGCGACGGTAAAGATATAAACTATAAACCGGCTCCCTACTTCCGAAAAACATTCGATACGAACAAAAAAATAAAATTGGCACGAGCCTATATTGCAGTCGCAGGGTTATACGAATTGTATATAAATGGAGAAAAAATTGGGAACCATCGCCTAGACCCTATGTACACACGCTTCGATAGAAGAAACTACTATGTAACATATGATGTAACCAATCAATTGCAACAAGGTAAAAACGCTATCGGCGTATTACTTGGAAACGGTTGGTACAATCATCAATCGGGAGCTGTATGGAATTTTCACAATGCACCATGGCGTAACCGGCCAACATTTTGTTTAGATATTCGAATTACATATACCGACAGAAGTAATGAAACCATTACATCCGACCTTGATTGGAAAACATCATCAGGAGCTCTTATTTTTAATAGTATCTATACAGCGGAACACTATGATGCCCGATTGGAACAAAAGGGTTGGAACACACCATCTTTTGATGATTCGAAATGGCATGGTGTAGGATACCGAGGTGTACCATCCCAAAATGTAACTGCGCAACAAATACAGCCGATACGGAATGTAGAAACAGTTGCTGCTCAAACAGTCAAGCAATTAAATGATACTACATATATTTTCGACTTTGGACGGAATATGTCAGGAGTGACTAAGATTCAGGTATCAGGCGAAGAAGGCACAGTATTGAAGCTAAGACACGGAGAAAGGTTATATAGCAACGGACATCTGGATATGTCTAATATAGATGTATATCACCGTCCTACGGATAACAGCGATCCTTTCCAAACCGACATTATAATATTAAGTGGTAAAGGCCAAGATGAGTTTATGCCCAAATTCAACTATAAAGGATTTCGTTATGTGGAAGTAATCAGCAGTAATCCGATAAAACTGGATAAAAATAATCTGACTGCCTATTTCATGCATAGTGACGTGCCGCAATCTGGAGAAATCAAAACATCTAATGACCTTGTAAATAAATTGTGGCGGGCAACAAATAATGCTTATCTATCCAACCTGATGGGATATCCGACAGACTGTCCTCAACGAGAAAAGAATGGATGGACAGGTGATGGACATTTTGCCATAGAAACTGCCCTATATAATTATGACGGAATTACAGTCTACGAAAAGTGGCTTGCCGACCACAGAGACGAACAGCAGCCCAACGGTGTGTTACCCGATATCATTCCTACCGGAGGATGGGGATATGGTACTGCAAATGGTGTAGATTGGACAAGCACAATAGCCATCATTCCTTGGAATATATACTTATTCTATGGAGATAGTAAATTATTGAACGATTGTTACGACAATATTAAACGGTATGTGAATTATATAGATCGAAGAAGTCCCAACGGATTGACTTCTTGGGGGCGTGGCGACTGGGTACCTGTGAAATCACAATCTAGCCTAGAGTTAACGTCTTCTATATACTATTATGTAGATACTCAAATATTGGCAAATGCGGCCAAATTATTTAATAAAAAAGATGATTACAATCATTATACAGCACTCGCCGAAAAAATAAAGAATGCGATAAATACAAAATATCTAAACAGGGAAACCGGAATATATGCCAATGGTACTCAGACCGAGCTGAGTGTGCCACTGCAATGGAATGTTGTACCCGAAGATATGAAAGAAAAAGTTGTACAAAATTTAGCAAAAAAAGTTGAAGAAGCAGGGTTTCATTTAGATGTGGGTGTATTAGGAGCTAAGGCGATATTGAATGCACTGAGTGAAAACGGACAAGCCGAGACTGCATACAAAATAGCTGCTCAGAACACATATCCATCGTGGGGCTGGTGGATTGTAAATGGAGCCACTACCCTACTCGAAAATTGGGATTTGAAAGCAGAACGTGATATTTCTGATAACCATATGATGTTTGGCGAAATCGGTGGCTGGTTTTTTAAAGGCCTTGGTGGTATTAAACCAGACCCTGATCAACCCGGATTTAAACATATACTTCTTCGCCCAAATTTTGTAAATGGACTGGACCAATTTGAGGCTAAACATGATTCTCCATATGGACAAATAATTTCTAGTTGGGAACGCAAAAAGAAAAAGATTATTTACACGATAGAAATACCGGCAAATAGCCATGCAACCCTTTATCTACCCGATAATGTAAAAGAAAAGGAAACATTGAGATTAGAAGCAGGTAGGTACACACTTAATTTTACCCTGAAATAAAAATAGAAAAGCGCGGATTATACATAATCCGCGCTTTTTATATCAAAATAATCTCTAAAATCAAGAAGATAAAGCTCTTTTCTTTGCTAAGAAATCTTTAATTCCCCCGATATGTTCTCTTACTTTTTTATCCGAGAACTCAAATACTTTGGTGACCAGCCCATCCAGAAAATCCCTGTCGTGAGATACAAGAATAACAGTACCATCATAATCGAGCAAAGCGTTTTTCAGAACTTCTTTTGTTTTCAAATCAAGATGATTAGTAGGCTCATCGAGAATAAGCAAGTTTACAGGCTCTAACAATAATTTAATCATTGCTAAACGAGTTCGCTCTCCTCCAGAAAGAACCTTTACTTTCTTTTCCGAATCATCACGGTTAAACATAAAGGCCCCAAGTATATTCCGTATTTGTGTACGAATATCTCCTTCAGCGACTCGATCTATAGTTTCAAATACAGTTAAATCCTCATCTAACAGATCAGCCTGATTCTGTGCAAAATACCCCACTTCTACATTATGCCCAAGCATCATAGTACCTTCATATGGAGTTTCACCCATAACACATTTCACGAATGTGGATTTACCTTCCCCATTTTTCCCTGCCAAAGCAATCTTTTCACCACGTTCGATCATCAAATTGGCATTTTCAAATACGAGATAGTCATCGTATTTTTTGGTAACCATATCTACCGTTAACGGATAATTACCCGAACGGGTAGCAGGTTGGAAACGAATACGTATCTGAGATTTATCTTCTTCATCAATTTCTACACGCTCCATTTTTTCCAACTGACGGATACGGCTCTGCACTAAAACTGCTTTTGCGGCCTGTGCTCTGAATCGCTCTACAAATTCTTCTATTTCGGCGATCTGCTTTTGCTGAGCTTCCCACGCATGTATTTGTTGTTGGCGACGTTCCTGACGAAGTTCTACATATTTCGAATAATTTACTTTATAGTCGTATATACGCCCCATGGTTAGCTCTATGGTACGTGTAGTAACAGCATCTATAAATGCACGGTCATGGGAAATAAGTACAACCGCCTTTGCCTGCGTGTTTATAAATTCTTCAAGCCATCCTATCGACTCTATATCAAGGTGATTGGTAGGTTCATCCAATAACATGACGTCTGGGTTTCGAAGCAAAAGCTTTGCTAATTCTATCCTCATACGCCATCCCCCGCTAAATTCACTTGTCTGACGATCCAGATCATCTCGTTTAAAACCGAGACCCAATAATGATTTCTCAACTTCACCCTCAAAGTTTATTCCTTCTACCATAGACAAACGTTCATGAGCATGGGTGAAATCATCAATTAGCTTGGCGTAATCATCCGACTCATAATCGGTACGCGTTTCTAATTGTTTATTCATATCCTCAATATTGGCTTGTAAATCGTATATGTGTGAAAAGGCTAAAGAAGCTTCTTCACGTACGGTTCGACCATCAACAATTTTCATTACTTGAGGTAAATAACCAATAGTAACACCATCGGGTCCTGTTACCGATCCTTTGTAATGAGTATTTACTCCGGCCAAGATTTTAAGCATGGTACTCTTACCTGCTCCATTCTTACCAACAAGGGCTATTTTATCTTTGTCGTTTATTATATAACTGATATTGTCGAACAATATCCTATCACCTAATTCAACCTTTAAGCTATCAATTATAAGCATTTAAATTTCTTTATTTTTTTAGAGCTGCAAAGGTAGGTAAAAATGAGTTACAAATTATCCCTCGGCTATTATGAATTTATATAATACACTAATCTTCTTTTGCCATTACAATTTATGATTTGAAATGACGAGCAAAATAATTATAATATTTTGCGTAATTTTGCACCAAATACATCAAGCCATGAAATATAGTCTTTTATTAATTCTTCTATTAATGGGTGTAATGAACATCGTAACAGCCCAAACATATAGTTCTATTATCTCAGACAAAGAAATCTACGACTTTATGGAATGGATGGTAGACAATGATAAAAAATCGGAAAAAGAAATATTTGGTAAAAACAGAGATTTACTCGTTAAAACAGCACCTTGGGATACAGCCAACTTTATAAGCGAAAACAAGGCTCTTGACATCCAATATTTCGAACAAGATAATAAATACTTATTTAAAAGGTCGGAAGGATTAGATACACTTTTCACTGATGCCGACAAAAAGTTCTTACTTGATCAATATAATTCTATCCAATCTTCAGTTTGGACAAAAAATATAGGTGGAAAAAAAATACAAAAACGAGAACTAAAAGAAAATGATGAAATAAACATGTATTCCATTCCCTTATTTACTAAAGATAAAGAGTTTGTTATAATATATAAAATATTCTATTGTGGCTATGAATGCGCCTACGGTAAATATTACCTATATAAGCTAATAGGTGATAATAAGTGGAAATTTGTTTTGACCTTAAACCCTTGGTCTACCTGAGGCGTGTAAAATAATTAATTTCATAATAAAGGGCCATATCAAATGATATGGCCCTTTAGCTTTTTTTCTGGGTTCAATAGCCGATAACTAAATCATAGCTTCCCGAAGGAATAAAAAAAGATGTTACCCCTTCTATTGTTTTTTTATCTCTCGTTCCTTTGCCTTTTTTCAAACTCATGCCTTTGGGTAAGGTCGCATAAGCAGAAGTATTGGCTGGTATTTCAATTGTCCAGATTATCTCTCTATCGTTTCTTTTCCATTCGCTGTGAATCTTTCCATATACAGATTCATATGATGCATTTATATAATCCAGCTTTTCAGGAAAAATAGGATTCATGTTTATTTTCTTAAAGCCAACAAGATTCTTATCGGTACTTATTCCTGCAAGACATTCATAATACCAAGTCAATAAATCTCCGAGTAGCATTACATGATTATGTGAATTCATTGCCGGGTCGGCTGTATTTCCGTTCCATAACTCCCATATAGTAGTAGCTCCGTTTTCGATCATATATCCCCAACTAGGATAAGTTCGGTTAGTAGCAATTGTATAAGCAAGATCGGGTCTTCCATATTTAGTTAACCCTCTCATCAGATATCCTATTCCAACGAGCCCGGTACTAACATGACTATTAAATTCACCTTCTGTTTTTTCGATAACATTTTCAAATACTTTCTCCTGGTATTCAGATGGAGTCAGATCCAACATTAGCGAAAGTATATTGGCCGTAACAGTATTATTCCCATATTGCCCTGTTTCTTTATTCAGATATTTCTCGTTATAGGCATTTTTCATTTTGAGCGCTAATTCATCAAATTCTTTTTGATCTGTCATATAACCATTTAATGCCGCAAATTTGCTCATGATCTGCAAAAGACGATGAAAAAATGTGGTACTCAATATTGCACCCTCAGTTTTTCTGGCCGGGTCTTCCGAATGGATTAGCTCTTGTCTCTCAGGTGGCATACACCAATCCCCAAAGTTATCTTTGGTTAAAATATAATCAGTCATATAATTTGAAGTCATATGATTAATCCACAATTTCACAGATTCGTAATGCTGCTGTAGAGGGCGGACGTCTCCATACTGCTCATATAACATATTAATAGCAAAAATATATGCAGAAGGCCATGTAACATTCTCGGTACGCACATCCCAATAATTAGGAGCAACATCAGGAAGGCTTCCCCCCGGTAATTGCGCGTCTTTAATATCCTGTATCCATTTGTCGTACAACAGAGCATTATCTAGAAGAAAACTCTCGCCATAGCAACCAGCGGCCCTATCTCCAAGCCAGCCCATACGTTCATCTCGTTGAGGGCAATCGGTTGGCATACTGCGATAATTACCTATTATACCCCAATATGCATTATGGAATATCTGATTTAATGTTGTATTTGAAGACTCGAAAGTTCCTGCATCAGACATTCGATCATAAATAACTTTTCCTATAAAATCATCTTTTTTAGGTTCATATGTCAAACCTGTAACTTCTACAAATCGGAATCCATGATAAGTAAAACGAGGCTCCCATGTAAATTCTCCATCCTCAGCAGGAGTATAAATATCTGTAACCTTGGCAGAGCGAAGATTATCCAGATAGAGACTACCATCTTCTTTCAAGCTTTCTGCAAAAACCATTTTGATCGGCTTATCTTTTTCACCTTGTAGCTTTATAGCCAACCAGCCAACCATATTCTGTCCCATATCCAAAATATAAGTTCCCTGTGGGGTCTTTGTCACAGAGATTGGTTTGAGTTCTTTCATAATATGAATATTAGGATTTCTCTGGGCGATCAGTGTTCCACCAGGAGCTTCAACAAGAGAAGCATTCATCCAATCGCTATCATTATAAGCATTGCGACTCCACCCCTTCATATCAAAATTTGCATCAAACTCTTCTCCATCAAATTCGTTATTGGCGATAATAGGCCCATTAGTTGTTATTTTCCAGCTATCATCACTAACTAATATTGTTTTTTCTCCTTTCTCTCCTTCGACTTCCAACTGCATAAGCATTCTGGGATATCCAAAATTACGCACACCTCCATTACGCATACCAAAGAAACGTCCATTACCTAAAATCACACCGACAGTATTTGTCCCTTGGGATAACAAATCGGTTACATCATAAATATTATAATTTACATGTTTGGTATAGTCTGTTGCTGTGGGAGCAAAAACATCATTCCCGACTTTCTTACCATTGATATAACATTCGTAAAATCCAAGTCCGGTAATGTAAACTCTAGCTTTACCGATACTTGACAGAATATTAAATTCTTTCCGTAAATACCTTGCAGCAAGGCGAGTCTCACCTTCTAGTCTATCCTCTTTATTAATTGACTTATCTAATCCTATCCATTTAGCCTGCCAATTATCATTAGTAAGAGCCATAGTCCAATTATTAATCTCACTCCAAGGAGACTCTCCCTTATTTGTCCATACTTTTACTTGCCAATAATATGTTTTACGAGAGTCTAAAGATTTTCCCTTATAAGTAATAAATATAGAATTATCAGATAATGTCTTCCCTGAATTCCAAACAAGATTCTGCTTACTATTCAAATCTGTTAGGGATTCTGCTACTATTATCTGATAAGCTATCTGTTTTACATCAGACTTATCTGATTCTATTTGCCACATAAAACGAGGATTCTGAATATCTATTCCAAGTGGATTAGCTCTCATTTCGGTACGCAACATCTTAGTTTGTATCCCTGATGAAGCTTCTATTGCTAAACAGGATACCATTAAATAAATAATTAAAAAGGTTAGTTTTTTCATGGGCATTTTAATTTATAAGGCCTCAGACCTATCTACAATTTTATAATAATAACAGTATATCGCAGTCCAAAATATATCCTATTACTTATAAAATAATAAGTATTGCATATTGAAATACAAATTTTGTCACATTAGAGAAACAGATATTTTGAATATCCATCTTACTCAAATATGACAAAATTGTTAAGACATAGAAAAAGCCTACTGAGTATGGCTATATAGATGTTTCAGATTTAATTAAAAGATATAAATTTTAGGCATACGGGCATATCTAATTCAATATTTTTATATGTATCTTCTAATAAACCTGATTCTTTATTTATTTGAAACACCTGAATCGTATCACTATCGCGACTAGCTACAAGTAAAAATTTACCATTAGGCGTGATTGTAAAATTACGCGGATGGATACCTGTCTCCTGATAACCAACTTTTGTCAATTTACCATCAGTCTGATTAATTGAAAAAATAGCAATTCCATCGCCTTTTAATCGATTAGATGCATATAAAAATTTTCCATCAGGCGAAATATGAATATCTGCACTGCCTTTAGCATTTAAGGTATCAGCTTGTATGGTTTGAATCTCTGACAAATTTCCGCTTGTCGCATCATAACTAAAAGCGATTACAGCACCTGACATTTCAGTTATTAGGTATGCAAATTTTCCATTTGGAGAAAATTCTATGTGGCGAGGACCGGCTCCATCTGCTACTTTAAAATAAGATGGTGTTCCAACCTTCAGATAATTAGCAGAAGATTCTTTATTAACATCAAATTTATGTATCTTATCTGTGCCCAAATCATTTGCAAATAAATACTGTCCATCGGGTGAAAATCGGACGCAATGTATATGAGGTTTCATTTGACGTTTTTCATCAACTCCTTTTCCCCTAAAAGTAATAACCTGTGAAGCAGCTGTCAAGCTACCATCGTCTTTTACATTAAATACAGTTAGACTTCCCCCTGAATAATTAGCTGTAACGACATGTTTTCCTGTTGCATCTATTTCAATATAGCAAGGATCTGCGCCACCTGTTAGTTGAGTATTTAACGATTTAAGAGAACCATCTTTTTTATCGAAAGAAAAAGAGTTAGCAGCAGCTTCTCCGTCACCCACCTCAGTCACTGCATATACAGACTTTTCATCTTTGCTTATTGTCAAATATGAAGGATTAACTATATCGATCATGTTTTTATATTTGGAATTTCCAGAAACGGTATCGAACTGATAAACATAGATACCTTTGCTTTCACCACCTGTATATGTTCCTACAATCAAATATAAACTCGTTTCGTCAGAAATAGCATCTATATTCATAGTATCCAAAGCATTAATTGCCATATTATCGACATTGCTATTTTTTTTATTATTGCACGATATCAAAGAAAGAGTAGCAAACATAAGTAAGATGACATATTTCCCCATAATCTTTTTTAGAGTTAAATTATCCAAAATATTTTATGTAACAAAAGAAATCAAAAATTATTAGTTTCAAGCATTTTTAGATATAAAAATCAAATGAATATTTTGTTTTAATGGTATAAAAAGTCTATCTTTGTCGGCTGAAAAAGAAGAAATAACTTAAACTACTATAAAATGAAGAAAGATATTCATCCAGAAAATTACCGTCCGGTTGCTTTTAAGGATATGTCAAATGATGAGGTATTTATCTCTCGTTCAACTATCAATGCTAAAGAAACAATCGAAATTGATGGTGTAACTTATCCATTGGTTAAGCTTGAGATCACGAGTGCATCTCACCCGTTCTATACAGGTAAACAAAAACTTGTGGATACAGCAGGACGTGTTGATAAGTTCATGAGCCGTTACGCAAAACGTACTCAACCTAAGAAATAATTGACTGCAGTTTTTTCTGTTATCAATAGAAAGAAAATAAAAAACTCCGAAGTGTTCTTCGGAGTTTTTTATTTATGCCTATATATCATCCAACTACTTTCTGTAAACGACCAATCATCTCATTTCCCAATTTAGTTTTTGTATCTATATGATTCAGAACGGCTTTAACAAAATCATTTTCCTCAAAAAGCCCACGTACTTGCTCAAAATCGTCTTTTTTCTGATTTCTATCTCCATCTAGACCAAATCCTGTACGAGAGGATAACGAGAATTCTTTTTTTGCATCGTCATAAATCATCTTATCCAGCTCTACTACAACTTCTTTCCAACGTTCAACTATATTTATTATATCTTGCGATGTAATGGTCTCTAATGAGAGTTCATAAAATTCTTTTATTTTATCCCAAGCCCATGTCCACTCCAAAGAATAGTAATCCTTATGAAGTTTTACAAACACATCATTAATCTCTTCAACCTGTGTTATCCTATCCGACTCGATATCAGCTATTAAATTATCTATTTCAGACCGAGGAGCCAACAAACCTCCTATATCGCTCCAAACAGATAATCCCGCATCTGTATCAGGCTTTAAATATCGTCTTATCTCATCATCACTAGTGCAAGGACAATTAGCAAGGCGTGAAATAATAGAATTACCTAAAAACTTATGGATTGCCATAGTATATAATTTTATACCTTTCTTCAGTGAGGAGTTTTTAATACGGCATCCTTTGTAGGAATAAAAGTCGCTGGCTTCACCACAGGTATCGAGCATATCTCGAAGTATACTGATCGCTTTAAACATCTTTTGTATGGTATAAGGACTCAGTAAGTTGAAATTTATTTGATCCAGCTTATCGGGATCTTTACGTTTATCTCGTTTGGGAAATTTCTGTGCGTCGCGTATAGTACCTACACTTCGAAGGTTTACACCAGGCACAAGAACTGTTTCATTCTTATCCTCAATCAGATATGAAAAAGGCATATACGACGTATCTGTATTATGATAATGCCTCCCCATAATCAAAGAGAATGCACCTATACGCGAAGGCCATAGTATATAAGAGTCGCTGGTAGTCTTCCCACCACGCTCAACTATACCCTGGTGAATCGGACCAAGTTTATACATGTGATTGCTCTGGTTCGAACCTGATCCTGCATTCATAAATGAAAACATACCGGCAATCAAAAGGGTTGATTTATGATGAGTTACTGTATATGGACCTGCAAACAATGCACAGGCTTCTCCATTTTCGCCCTGACAGTTGCTAAAAAACAGCGAGTCACTGGCTGAATAAGTATGACCTAATTGGCATGCCTGGCCTACGAAACAACGAGTCAGCATTGTTCCATCTTCGACACGAGACCCCGAACAGATAATAAAATCATTAGCCATTACACTATATCCAATATGTATAGGGTCATGTTCATTACTGTTTATACTACCATTCTCAAGATGGCGGGCTCCTTCAATAACGGCACAATCACCAACATAAACATTTTTAATGGCTCCGGCATTCACAATCGTTACATTATTTCCAATTGTACCTATGTTTGACATACGGTTCTTAGTATAAACCATCACCATATCCTGTAATTTTTTTATCAATATAGGCCGATGCCGATAAAAAGAAAGTATATAGGCAAAATGAGCACTTAGTTTATCATAGATAAGAACTTCACGCCCTCCTGTTTCATTTAATACGGAGATTTCTGTTCCGTTACCAAAAGAAGTCTCTTTATCTACATACAAATGGTGTATATTTTGAATTAGAACATTATTACCGATATTATAATTTGCTATATAATTCTGAATATTTTCTATCAATACATTATTACCTAACTCACAATTATGTATACAAGCATGATTTATACCGGAATGTTTCTTTAAACCACCAGGTAATGTAAAATATTCTTCAAATACTCCGAGCTTTATTTTCCCAGAGAAGTTCGCATGCTTTATATAATCGGGAGTAAAATTCTCATCTACCCGAATATTATCCCAGTTGTCGGCAGTACAATCCTGCGCTCTCAACATATTTATTTCCTGCGGAGTGAGTGATCTATAATTCATTTCTGTATTTATCGTTTTTTGTATATTTCTTATTAT
>NZ_JAEPKU010000093.1 GCF_016652235.1 Dysgonomonas sp. Marseille-P4677 | reverse complement strand
TACGGGGGCTTATCGTTTTATCAACGTAAAGAAATTAAAGATGTAATAGCTTATTTTCGTATGGTGGTAAATCCTTATGATGAGGAAGCTTTTCGTCGTATTATCAATTTTCCTGCACGAGGTATCGGAAATACAACATTGACCAAAATTGCAGACACAGCACGTTTGCATAATGTAAGCCTATGGGAAATAATAGGTGATCCGCTTCGCTATAATCTGAATGTAAATGCTGGTACAGCTAAAAAACTGGAAGGTTTTCGCGAGCTTATAGCTGAATTTATTTTGCAACTTAAAGAATTATCAGCATATGAATTAGCTACTAAAATTGTAAAACAAAGTGGCATTGCGAGCGAAGCGTATCAGGATCAGACACCGGAAGGGATGAGTCGCCAGGAGAATCTACAGGAATTACTTGGAGGAATTCACGAATTTTGTGAGAGCCGTCAAGAGGAAGGGCTTGGAGGAATCGGGCTAATGGATTTTCTGTCGGAGGTTTCTCTGTTAAGTGATCAGGATACAGATAAGGAAGCGGACAAAGAAAAGGTAACAATGATGACAGTGCATGCCTCCAAAGGCCTCGAATTTAAGAACGTATTTATTGTTGGATTAGAAGAAGATCTTTTTCCTTCTGCAATGGCAAAAAATGAATTCAGAGGTTTGGAAGAAGAGCGCCGTCTTTTTTATGTAGCTATTACCCGAGCCAAAGAATTTTGTATGATCACATATGCTAAAAGTCGTTTCCGGAATGGTCAGATAAATGCTTCTAATCCTAGTCGTTTTCTTAAAGATATTGATGAAGCTTTTCTTAATGCCAATGCCGGAGTTTTGGGTTCGGGAGGTTTCGGTGTATTAAATCGTCCCGAAACATATACAAATGATTTATATAATTATACAAATACATCTCCTCGAGAATCGTTTTCTGAAAAAACGATCGGGCAAAGGGCGGATTATAACTCTAGACCATCATCAATACCAACTCAAGCAACTTCACGTGCAAACTTTGTAAACGCGAAGAGTGCTACGCCTAAGGTCTCGGCAGGGATAAATACTGGAGAGGTGAGTATTGGGGCTATAATCAAGCATGAGCGTTTTGGAATTGGTAAGGTAACAGCAATATCCGGAGATCCAGACAGTAGAAAGGCTACTGTTGAATTTGAAAATTCGGGCATGAAACAATTGTTGCTGAAATTTGCCCGGTTTGAAGTTGTAAAATAAAATATATCAGACTGCTTCGTAGACTTCTTATTTTCTCCAGAATTGCCAGAATTGCTTCTTTTTAGTATCTATTTCCTGTTCTGAAGATTTGAGTGCGTCTTTTTTTTCTACTAACTGGTAGTTAGGTAGATATATAATAGGAGGGGCGAATCTGATATTATTTAGATCTTCCGGATCTACTCCTTCTGATAAAGCGTTGTTGTATGCATTAAGTTCGGCACTTTTTACAACGATATTCTGAAAGTGTTCTTTATTTACACACCCCTTTTCTATTATTCTCTCTGCAAGTATATATGCTTCAGTGTAGAAAGGTTCACTATTCAAATCAATTTTGAATTCTTTTTCATCCTTATCTTTAATAATAGCCTCATCAGGAAATTCTGCTGTTGTAATCTTTTTCAGAAAAGCACGACCGAAAGCTAATTGTATAAACATAATGGCTTTTTGAGCATCAGGGATTGATAATCCATTTTTTACCAACTCTTTTTCTATCAACTCTTCTTCCTGATCTGCCATCCATCCCATAACGGAAGCAGCATGGCTAACGTCGGCTACATCACGGAGTATCACAAAAACACGTAAAGAGAAAAAATCTTTGTAGACTGGGAAATCAAATGAATGAACCTTTTTTTCGACAGCTTTCCATACTTCATTATCGAGGAGAATTTCCATTGAAATAGGTTCACTTTCCGATTGAGCATAGTATAGCCTAACCCAGTGAGTACCCTGTGGCAAATGCTGATTTCTCAAGATGTCTTCAAACTGTTTTAGCCATTTACCAGGTAAAGGTTCCGGATGATTCCCTCTGATGCTGGTTCGGCTCATCACTACATCATACATATGCCCCTCAATTTGCCATTGATATCGGTTTATTTGGTCATCAAATTTGTCAGAGAAGAATGCTGCCAATAAAGTATGGAAAGAATTCTTTAGGAAGTTTTTCCATGCGTTTTCTATAGTGATGTCAATATTCAGACCCATTCCTACAGATGATTCTATGATCTCACGTCCTAAACCAATTTCGAGTTTTACGTCTAATTGAATTATCTGAGCCGATGACGATGATTTGTTGAACAAGAATGCACATGCGGTCATTCGCTGTTTGGGAAATATAATCAGATTATCTCTAATGCTACATTCCACATGATGCGATCGAAATGTCTCAGCCAAGAAATTATTTAATCGAGATTCGTGTTGTTTCAGTATGTCTTCTTTCATAAGACTTGCTATTTGGTTTCATTAGGTTTATCCGTAGACATATAAATGTACACATTCTAGAGGTATAATTATCAATGAATTCTAATTTTATTTACTCACATGAGAAGAAAATATTTGGAATCTTTTCGGAATAGTTTAGTGGAATTTAATTCGAAGACTTAGTATTTCCATTATCGCCATGTAATTTAAAGTGAAAATCGAATTAGCTTGATATGAATATAACTTTTTTGTAATAAATTTAGTTCGTATGAATGTTTTGCGAATGATTTATATTGGCTCTATCATTATGTAATAAATCGTAAGTCGGGAATAAAGATATCTATCTTCCTCTTTGTAATTAGCTATTATTTGTACTTATGGTTTTATTCAATGGAGTTATTATGTCCTAAAGTTATTACTTACTTTGTAATTATATATCAAAGATGAAAAATATCACTTTTTTTAACTAAATAGAACGCAACGGGGCATGTTTGTTTGCATCTTTCATATATAATAATGACTTATTAAAAGAATAAATATTGTATATTTGTTTATTGTCAATTTTTTAGGAAAGTGTATTAAACCTTTACTAAATTTGATAGTCAAATAGATATAATTAGATTGAAAACGATTTAAGTATACAAAATGTATAAAACTATAAACACAAAAAGTAGGAGAGCAGATTATGAAACTTAAAAATTTATTACTAATGCTTCTGATGTCTGTATTACCATTCATGGCTTTTGCTCAAGACGATTGGGATGACATTTATGCTACTTCTAAGTCTAAAAATAAGAAAAAAGAAGTAAAGAATACAGTTTCTCAGAAACAACAGACAACAAGACCTACTCAGGTATTAGTGGTTCGAGATAATGGAGATGTTACTCTTGAAACAGAGGGTAACGTAAACATTGATGTCGATGCCTATAATCGTAGAGGTGGCGATGTTAGCATATATGAAAAAGATCAATATGCGGATGATGAAAACGCTGATGCTGATGAATATCAGGCTTACGAATATACAGACCGTATTGTAAAATTTCATGATCCGGCTAATAGTGTTAAGATTTCGAGCGATAACGAAATAAATGTATATGTTACAAACGATTTATACAGTAATTATTACCGTAATCGCGGCTGGAATTTTAATGTGAATTTTGGCTGGGGTTGGGGTAGTCGTTACTATTCATGGTACGATCCTTGGTACGACCCATGGTATTATGGAGGTTATTGGGGAGGCTGGTACGATCCTTGGTATTATGGCAGCAGCTGGGGCTGGGGTTGGAGTAGACCTTGGTATTACAACAGCTGGGGCTGGGGTAGTGGCTGGTACGGCGGCGGTTGGTACGTTGGTGGCTGGTATGGACATCACCATCACAACAACTACTATTCGAGACCAGTATATTATAGCAGCACAGGTCGTTCGAGAGGTGGTAGTGGATATTATGGCTCAAGTGGACGTTATGGGGCATCTAATGGCAGGTATAGTAGTTCTACTGGTAGAAATAGTTCATCCAGATATGAAACTACAACCGGAAGAGGTACTTCATCAGTAGGAAGATATTCTTCATCTACAGGTCGTGGATCATCATCTAGCACTGGTGTAACAACGAGACCTACAACTCGCCCAAGTTACAATGGATCATCATCTACAGGTCGCGGATCATCATCTAGCACTGGTGTAACAACAAGACCTACAACACGTCCAAGCTATAATGGATCGTCATCTAGTACAGGTCGTGGATCATCATCTAGCACTGGTGTAACAACAAGGCCGACAACACGTCCGAGCTACAATGGTTCGTCAACAAGTAGTGGTCGTGGATCATCGTCTAGTACAGGCGTAACAACAAGACCGTCAACTCGTCCGAGCTACAATAGTTCTTCGTCTAGTAGTGGTAGAAGTTCATCATCTAGTACAAGACCGAGCTATAATAGCTCATCAAGCTCTAGCTCATCAAGGCCAAGTTATAATAGTTCTTCAAATTCTAGCTCATCAAGACCAAGTTACAATAGCTCATCGTCTAGTAGTGGCCGTTCTTCTTCCAGCGGTTCGATCAGTTCTGGAGGAGGTTCAAGTAGTCGCTCTTCTTCTAGCGGTGGCGGAGGCGGCGGAGGTCGTAGTAGTGGTGGCCGTGGACGATAAGACAACTTGTAAATAATAAATTATATAATAAAATGAATTTAAAAGCTGTTTCAAAGAAAAACGATTGAAGCAGCTTTTTATTGAAAATATTAAAAGTGACATTATGAGAAATATATCTTTATTATTTTTGGCAACTATTTTTTCATTTGGAGCAGTTAAGGCGCAAGGTGAGATGGATGCTTATAAGTTTTCGAGGAATGATTTGACAGGAACAGCCCGTTCTGTTTCGATGGGAGGTGCATTCGGTGCACTTGGGGGTGACATATCAGGAATATCTATTAACCCAGCCGGGATTGGTATCTATAAGAACTCTGAAATAGTGACAACGCTTAATTTTCAGAATACAAAGACTCAAACAGAACTAAATGCAGGAAAAATAGATGATAGTAAGTTTAAGTTTACTTTTGATAATTTGGCTTTTGTATCAGTTTTTCCTTTGAATAGTGATGTTGCACCATCTCTGAATGTAGGATTTTCTTATAACAGATTGAAAAACTTCGATCGTAAATATTCGATGAGAGGGAATAACCAGACAGGTAGTATTGCTGATTATATGGCACACCGAGCTACGAATAATAATATAGGTAATCCAAACGATTTGTGGGTGGGTAGTGAAGATTACAATCCTTTCTATGATAGTAACTATGACTGGAATGCTATTTTTGGATATAGTAGTTATCTGATAGGGTTGAAAGATGGAACAAGCTCTCAATATGAGCGTCAACAAATCTTAAATAACAAGACTATCAATAACGATTTGTTTGTTTATGAAAGGGGATCTATAAATACTTATGATTTTAATATAGGAACTACTTTTTCCGATATTGTAAGTTGGGGAATGACTCTCTCATTGACAGACATAAATTATAAAATGAGTTCTCGCTATACTGAAGATTTTTTCGATACAAATGATGTAAACGGAGGTTTTGATTTCTTTAATGAGTTAAGGACAGAGGGTACAGGAGTGCAAGTTTCTACAGGCATTATCATTAAACCTATAAATGAACTTCGTTTTGGAGTTTCTTATCATTCACCTACATGGTATAAAATGACCGATACTTACGAAGCATATATGGATTATGATTTTTCTAAATATTTACCGACATCAGAACCTGATACAAAAGGAAATATATTTACAGAACTTAGTTACATGGACTACGAATTCCGTACACCTGATAAGTGGACTTTCAGTGCGGCTGGAGTGATTGGACAAACAGCAATAATCAGTGTTGATTATGATTTGACAAACTATCAGAATATGAAATTGTTCAGAGATGGTGGAGGCCAATTAGCTGATGATCCAAATGCGTATATAAAAGAAGATTTCAGAATGTCTTCTACATTAAGATTAGGTGCAGAAGTGCGTGCTACGCCTCAATTTTCTATTCGAGCAGGTTATTCATGGGTGCAAAGTCCGATGAAAGCCAACTTCAAGGATAATAGTAAGGAGGTGATGACAGTCGGTACAACATCAAATTATATTCTCGATGGTGATACAAACTATTTTACTTATGGTTTAGGATATAGATTTACGAAGAACTTTTACACAGATGTAGCTTTCTTAATGAGAAGCCAAAAGTCTGATTTATACTCATACTACGGAGCTGATAGAGCTACATGGAAAGATAATACCTTCCAGGGTATGATGACAGTTGGTTATAGATTCTAACTAAACTAAATAATACAGTTGAGAAGGCTAGCCCTATTACAGAGTTAGCCTTTCTTTTATCCCTTATTAATCAGGCAGAACTCTATAAACTTATCAATCAGTCCACTTTGTTGTCCTTGTGGATATATAAAATTGAATGTTCGGGTAATGTCGAGTCCTTCAATATCTATTATCTGGAATTCTCCCCTTACTATTTCTTTGCTGATGGCATGGATGGAAACTAGGCCGATACTATTAGCATTAGCCAAAAAAGCCTTAATACTTTCGGTGCTACCCAAATGTATTTTTACATTAAGGTCTTTTAATTTTATTCTGTTCTTTTGTAGCTCTTTTGTGATAACGTCTAAAGTTCCTGACCCTATTTCTCGTAAAACAAGCGGTACTTCTTTTAGCTCATTCAAGCTTATTTGGGCTTTTTGGGCTATGGGTTGAGAACAGTGAGCAATAGCTACGATTTCATCTCTCATAAAAGGGATATACCGAAACTCTTTCTGTCCTGTATTTCCTTCAATTATGCCTAAATCAATCTCTTGCTCTATTACCTGCCTTTCCACATTCATTGTGTTATTATTATATAATAGCATCTCAATATCAGGGTATTTTTGATTGAATTGAGCCAATAAAGAGGGGAGGACGTATTGTTCGATAGTTGTACTAGCCCCTATTTTTAATTTACCCGAAAACGAATTTTTTAATAATCCGATTTCATATTCCATTTTTTTATACTCGGTAATAGCCTGTTCCGAATACTTCAAGAGTATTTTTCCTGCTCTAGTAAGTGTTATTTGATTTTGATCTCGGTCGAAAAGTTTTACTCCTAGCGAATTTTCCAGTTCTTTTATATTATTGGTTACAGCAGGCTGTGTGATATATAATTCCTTGGCAGCTTTCGTAAAACTTAGGTTGACGGCAGCTGTATGAAAAACCTGTAATCTGAAATTGAACATAGTAATATTGATATACTTAATCTTTATTTTGCCTTTAAAGTTAATAAAAAGACGTTAGTTGAGTCATAATATTTACTTATAGGTCATAAAAATAAAAATATATCAATAAGGGCAAATCTATAGTACTTTTGAACCTTATAAAAATAAAAGAAAATATGGTTAAAGATAGAAGGGTACATCTGATTAGTGGTGTTTTGTTTGTAGCTCTGTTTACCTGTGCTGCATTTTATATTTCCGAATTTCAGTTTCTGAAATATTTGTCATTCAGTCCACTTATTATTGGTATCATTTTAGGTATGATTTATGGTAATACATTAAAAAAGAATATGCCTGAAGAATGGCTGCCGGGAATAACCTTTTCTTCGAAAAAATTGCTACGCTTGGCAATTATTTTATATGGTTTTCGGCTTACTTTCCAAAATGTGATATCAGTTGGTTTATCAGCTATTATTATAGATGCTATTATTATTGTAGGTACATTATCTTTGGGGTTATTGTTTGGCAGACTATTGAAGATAGATAAAGAGATTGCGTTGCTGACCAGTACTGGTAGTGCCATCTGTGGTGCTGCAGCAGTTTTGGGTATGGAGCCCGTTTTAAACAATAAACCTCATAAAACAGCGATTGCTGTATCCACAGTTGTTATTTTCGGAACGATAGCGATGTTTCTATATCCTGTGTTGTATAGAAACGAGGTGCTGGATATGACAACAGAACAATGGGGGCTTTATAGTGGAGCTACGATACATGAAGTAGCTCACGTTGTAGGAGCAGGCAATGCGATGGGTGAAAGCATCTCGGAGGTGGCTATTATTGTGAAGATGATAAGGGTTATGTTTTTGGCCCCTGTATTATTGATAAGTGCATTATTTTTGGCACGGCAGAGAAAGTCGGTTGACGGACAAACTGTCAAGTCTACAAAGATAACAATACCATGGTTTGCCTTTGCTTTTATCGCTGTTATAGGGTTTAATTCTTTAGATCTATTACCACATATAGCTGTAGATTATATTAATTATATTGATACATTTTTGTTGACTATGGCAATGACAGCTTTAGGTATGGAGACCCATCTTAGAAAGTTTAAAGAAGCCGGAGTAAAACCTTTTCTTCTGGCTCTTATCCTATTTGCTTGGTTGACGGTTGGCGGATATTTTATAGTTAAATATATGCCCTCATTATAAATAGGTTTTTTTTTATATAGGGAGGGTTACCTAATCCGGGTAACCCTCTGCATAGTAATATTAGTATATATTATAAGCTTTCTAACATTCTTTTTATAACTGTCTGAGCAGATATTTCACGGTTAGCAGCTTCCTGTATTACAATTGACTGAGGACTTTCTATTACGTCATCACTTACTATCATATTTCGGCGTACAGGAAGGCAATGCATGAAGCAAGCATTGTTTGTAAGAGACATTTTCTCTGTTGTTACAGTCCACGACATATCTTTACTTAATATCTTACCATAGTTGGGATCTGTATAAGCAGCCCAGTTTTTGGCATATACGAAATCTGCTCCTTCCAAGGCTTTATCCTGATTATATTCTATTTTGGCTCCTCGTACAAATTTAGAATCTAATTCATAACCTTTGGGATGTGTAATCACAAAATCTACATCAGCCTCATTCATGAAATCTGCGAATGAATTTGGTACAGCTTGGGGCAAGGCCTTAGGGTGAGGAGCCCATGTGAGAACAACCTTTGGGCGAGCTGTCTTTTTGTATTCTTCTATTGTTATAAGGTCAGCAAAAGCTTGTAACGGATGTCCTGTCGCAGCTTCCATACTGAATACGGGACGACCAGAATATTTTATAAATTGATTAAGGATTTTTTCCTGATAATCATCTTCCTTGTTTTCAAATTGAGCAAAGGCACGCACTCCAATGATATCGCAATAACTGCCCATTACAGGGATAGCTTCCAATATGTGTTCCGATTTGTCTCCATCCATTATAACACCTCGTTCTGTTTCCAGTTTCCAGGCTCCCTGATTTATATCAAGGACCATGGTATTCATTCCTAAATTCATACCTGCTTTTTGAGTGCTTAAACGAGTACGAAGACTGGAGTTAAAAAACACCATCAATAAAGTTTTATTTTCACCGAGATGTTTGTATCCAAAACGATTCTTTTTTACTTCCAAAGCTTCTTTTATTGCTGCATTTAGATCGCCGAGGTCTTTAACGTTGGTATATGTTCTCATTACAAAAATATTTTAATGCGTTTATTTATTATGACTATAAAGATAGATAATAGTATGGATACTATTGTTATTGAAGGCAATTTGTAGATATTATTTGTTTCAGATATTGGTATTATAAGAGTTGCTACAAGAATGTGGACAAAATAAATTCCGGCAGCGAACTTGCCGATGTTATTTGGCTTCGAAATCAATTGGGGTACTTTTATTACACACATAAATAGTACCGGACAAAGAAGATATAATGACATAAAAATATTATGATAAAACCTAACTTTATATCCTAAATAAGATTCAGTGAATAGTAGAATGAGACTTATAAATAGAATTACACATAAGTAAGGAGTTTTAATAGACCTCTCTAAATTATGATTTCTTATATAATATCCTAATGATATGAATGGGAACCCGAAAAAAACGCCATTATAAAATGTCCTATATGGTAGTTCTATATTTTCCATAAAATAACCTGAAATGAAAAGCAGGATTCCTATTAGTAATACCAAAGAATCATTTTTTATGAAGATTTTAATTCCTTTTAATATCAATATACCCATTAGTAGAGCGGGTAAAAACCAGAGATGGTAATAGCCCAGAAGAGCAAATGTTATGAAAGAGCGAGAGTCTATAGTATCATAATAAACAGGCAAATAAATCACAGACCATACAATATAAACTATGAGGGTGTGCAGTAAATATCTTTTCAAAACCTGACTGTTATTTAATTTTTGGATGATGTAATATCCACTGATGATGAAGAATATAGGTACGGCAATTCGTGCTATACCATTTGAAATAAACCAGCCTAATAGAGATTCTTCTCCCCAAAGATCTTGTATGTGTACTGTTATTACAAGAAAGCTCAAAATGACTTTGAAATAATCGAGCCTTATATTGCGTTCCATTGTTAGAAAAATATTTTCACACGTTTATTGATTAGATACGCGACGTATGATAATAGTGCTGAAATAATAAGTATCGGAATAAGCCGGTATATATTATACTCTCCAGATACACCAATAATAGAAATAGCAATAACATGTAGGAAATATATTCCGGACGAGACAATACTCATAAATCCTTTTTCCGATACATATTTTGGATATTTCATAACAAGAATAAATATAGCGGGAGCCAAGATCAATGTAGAGAGAATAAAATCTTGAAGCCAGCTTCCCGATGTTGCAACGAATCGATAATATGATTCAAATATAGCGATGATTGATGTTAAGCAAATTACAATGATAAGATGACTATTTTTGATGATTGTGTGGATTTTCTTTGATTCTATATAATAACCGATAACGATAAATGCAAATCCAATAGTAAATCCATTTCTATACAAGAAAAGTTTGTTCATATAATGGCTTAGTATGTAACCAACAACAAAAGATAAAAGAGCAAGTATAAGTATAAACAGATCATTTTTTATATATCTCTTACCTAAGTATAAGAGTATTACACCGATGATTACTCCTGGTAAATACCATAGATGCAAATAGCCAGTAAACAATATTATTACTATATCTTTAAGCCTTACATTCGTAATAAAATAAGGTGCATATATAACAGACCATACTGCATAGATGAGTAAAAGGTGTATTATATATTTTTTGACTGCATTGGGTTTATTTAGTTTGGAGCTAATAAAAAAACCATTGATAATAAAAAATGTCGGAACAGCAATCCTGCTTACCCCGTTCGATATACACCAACCCCAGAAGTTATTGTTTGTAAGTAATGGTTGTATATGTATGGTTATAACCAATATGCTAAGGAATATTTTGAAATAATCGAGCCTTATATTGCGTTCCATTATTCGTCCGTAAAGTTTCTTTTTTCGATCTTTCTATTATATGCTTTTTTGCTTTTATGGATACTCGTTACACGTTTCCATCCAGTAAATCGAGCCAATTCATTCTCTCTGTCAGCTCTTTTTACAGCTTTTATATAATCTTCAACGGTTATTTTTTCTGTTGTTTTTTTCTTCTTTTTTCTCATTATCTTATTTGTCCGTCACCCTCTATTATCCACTTATATGTACATAACTCTTCCAAAGCCATTGGTCCACGAGCATGCATTTTCTGTGTGCTGATACCAATTTCTGCACCTAAGCCAAATTGTGCACCATCGGTAAATGCGGTAGACGTATTTGCGTAGATACATGCAGCGTCAACCATCTTCTCAAAGTGATTGATGGCATCACGATTTTCACTTATGATAGCTTCACTGTGTTTCGAGCTATATTTGGATATATGTTCAATCGCCTCCTCTATTTTCGAAACAGTCTTTATTGACATTTTATAGTCAAGAAATTCAGTCCCGAAACTTTCTTCATCGGCTTTCTTTAGTAGATCGTAAGAGTAATACTGAAACAGTGCCTCATAAGCTTGTTTATCTGCATATATTATTACATTCTTCTTCTCTAGATCTTCACACAGATAATGCAAATCATCAAGGCATTCCCTATCTATTATTAGGCAATCTAAAGAATTACATACGCTAACTTTGCGTGTTTTAGCATTCGTGACTATATCCCGTCCTTTTTTCACATCACCATCTTTGTGAAAGTAAGTATGGCAAACGCCGGCACCGGTTTCTATAACAGGAATACGTGAGTTTTCCCTTACATGATTAATAAGCTCTTTTCCTCCACGAGGGATTATCAAATCGACATAGTCACGAGCATTAAGTAGTTCTTCCGTAGCTCCACGATCGTTTGGTAGCAACGTACATACATTCGGGTTTATATCGTTTTCATCCAATACATTACGGATGATGTCTATAATTGCTTCATTTGAGAAACGGGCATCCGATCCCCCTTTCAATATACATGCATTCCCAGACTTAAAACAAAGAGAGAATACATCGAAACTTACGTTAGGACGAGCCTCGTAAATAATGCCTATAACCCCAAACGGTACAGTTGTTTTTGATAAGTGTAAGCCATTGGGTAATGTTTTCTGCAGCAATGTTTTTCCTACAGGATAGGGTAGGGTTGCTACATTCCGGATATCTTTTACTATATCCATTATCCGTTGTTCGTTTAGTAACAGACGGTCATATTTTGGATTACTTGTATCCATCCGTTGCAGGTCTTTTTGATTCTCAGCAAGGATATAATACATTTTCGATTCAGTTTCTTTTGCAATAGCTTCCAGTATTGCATTGATTTTCTTTTCCTCCAATAGATTAAGGCTTTTTCCTGCCTCTTTTACCGATTGGAATGTGTTCTGATGATAATCGTCCATTTTTATTTTCCAATATATAAATAATCGTAATGAATAATTGCTTTTTTATCATTCGCTCCAATTATTTCTTTTGCTTTTTCACTACTATATGCTGTGCGTCCGACACCTATTTGTTTTCCCGAATCATCTATAATACGTACAATGTCATCGGCCTCGAAATTACCGGTGATATTTGTAACGCCTACAAGAAGAAGACTGACTGCCTTATCTCCGAGCAAGACCTCTTTAGCCCCTTCATTGATATGTATTTCACCTTTGGTAAAGTCTTCGGAATGTGCAATCCATTTCTTTACGCTGGTTGTACATTTCGAAGATGGAACAAAGCGTGTAGATATTACATCTTTTCCTTTAATCAGGTCGATCAATATATTTTCATTGCGGCCATTTGCTATAATAACTTCTATTCCTTCTTCGGCCGCTTTACGTGCAATATTGTATTTGGTGACCATACCTCCTCGTCCGGTAGATGATTTGGATGATTGGATGCAGTTTTCTATATTGTCTTTTAAATTTATTTCTCTAAAGATATATGATTCAGGGGCTGAAGGGTTACCGCTATAAATACCATCGATATTGCTTAATATTATCAGCTTTCTTGCATTTATCATTGCGGCTACAAGTCCAGAAAGTTCGTCATTGTCAGTGAACATCAGCTCGTTGACCGAGATGGCATCATTCTCGTTTACAATAGGGATAACTTTATTCTCAAGCATAACTTTCATACAGTTACGTTGATTGAGATAATGTCGGCGGGTCGCGAAATCCTCTTTGGTCGCTAATATCTGTCCGCAAACAATATTATGTTGACGAAACAAATCCGAATATCTGTTTATGAGCTTTACCTGTCCTATAGATGAATAAAGTTGCCGTGCAGATATTGTATCAAGCTTAACTTTAGTTTTTATCTCAGATTTCCCTGAAGCTACGGCTCCGGACGAGACAAGAACTATTTCGATATTGGTTTTATGCAATTCGGCAATCTGATCTACAAGCGCAGACATACGCGTCACATCAAGTGTTCCATCTTTACGCGTCAGAATTTGACTCCCTATTTTTACAACTATGCGTTCTTTCATTTAAAAAATACCTAGAAAAGCAAAGTTATAATTTTATTTTAGGTAAAATGTCGTTGAATGGGTAAAAAGGATAGAAAAATGATAGTTAAAGTAATTTGTTTATAAAAAGGTTATATCAATCCTTCCGGTAGATTTAAATATAATACTTTTTTCTTTGCGTCGACTTTTTCTATAAAATCTTCTGTCGCTGGTATTATATACTCATTCTCACCATCTTTGATGAGAAAGAGAGTATTTATAGTTTTGTCGTCTATTTCTGTTATTATACCAAGTTTTCCGGCTATTTTATCTGTAACAGAGAAGCCTATGAAGAAGTTCCAAGAATAGTCAATGTCTTCGCCAGATTCATCTTCATAATATTTTCGTGGGAAATAGACTTCAAGCCCAGACATGCGTAATGCTTTTTGTTCACAGTCGATATCTTCAAATGTAATAAGGGCAGTGTCTTTTCCTTTAAAGCGATATTCATTATAGAAAAAAGGAACGAGGATACCATTGATTCGGCAAACCAAATAGGGGCAATCGACACGGTCGAATACATCATTTTCGAAGGCGAAACTTATCTCACCTTTTATGCCATGTGGTTTTGTTAATTTCCCTATTTTGAAAACTTCACTTTCTTTTATCATTTATAGTTCGGCCCGGATTTGAGTATTATATTATTTTTTCTTTTGTTGGTTTTTCTTTCCTGTATTATTTATTCTTTGTCCGAGGTCTTTCATTTCCGGAAGTTTGATATTTGAATTACGAATATCTATTTTCCGTTCAGAAAGGTCGTATAAATCAACAAATATTTTCTGATCTTCTACATCTTTATTCCATTGAATATATGATTTTTTCATATGAGTGGCAACAAGAAGTACAAATTGTTCTTTTTCTTTCGGGTCTTCTATTGTAATAGCCAGTTTTACCATTTTTTCCAATGTCTTACCATAATGACGGTATTGCATATCAGGACGGCTGTATTCTATTTTTCCCGGTTTTGAATAAAGGTCTTCTTTTTTTACAATTTCGTAAGGGTAGTCTATATCTAATTTGAAATCGGACATGATAGCCAGATGATCCCAAAGTATGTGTTTGAAGTCGTTAACGTCGCGTAGATGAGGAAAAAGGTTACCCATTATATTTATAATTGTATTGGCGCAACGCTTACGTTCGTTTCTGTCTGTTATTGTCAAACAGAAATCGACCATATTTTGTATGTTTCTTCCATACTCGGGAAGAGCAAGTTTTTTCAGTTGAGTATTATATTCCATTTTTTATATTGGGTTATGATTTTTTGTCTGATAATTTGCTAAAATCTATTCCCAAGTTTTGTAGTTCTTATTTAGGATTGTCGATTTTAGCCTTAATCGGACTGCAAAGATAATGTTTTTACTTGAACCCCTTTATATCACTCCTGAAAATATTCAATAAAGTCATAATTTAAAGAGGATTATCTATATTATATTAAAATTCCGGCTAATGGAAGAATAAAGCATCCATATTGAATGGATGCTTTATTTATATGTTTATTGATTTAATTAAGAGCAACTTCTGTTTCCTCTATTGGAGCTGATAGCGTTTTTTTATACTGTTCCTCATCATTCAGAACTTCTACGGCTTTGGCAAGCTCTTTATCATTCTTCAAAGTATATATAAACTCTCCTTTTTGATAGTGATAACGCCGTATTATTTCAGAATTAATTTGTTTGGTAATATCTGCTTTAAAGGTCTCCAAATCACGATCTAGGTTTGGTACAAGCATTGCTTCCAGTGCTTTAAATTGTTCTTCTGCGTATTTCATATAGCCTTCAAATTCCATAACTTCTTTTAGTGATGACATCGACTTCTCACTCATGCGATCATACTGAAAATCTTTGGTCTTAACAAACTCTTTGAAGCTATTATAGTCTTCATCTGTAATGGTAAACACTTCAGGAGAAGCTATGGTTTTATGTTTCAACGCCCATTCTGTAACCCAGTCGAAAATGATAAACTGGTTAGTAAGGTAATAGCCTATAGTCGGATTTTTTTCTTCGTCTAAAACGACATCAGGAGATACACCCCCTCCATCTCTTACAGGGCGACCAATTTCTGTGCGATAAACAGTTGTCAGGCTATCTGGTATGCGACCTACACTTCCATCAGGGTTGCGATGAGAATAATCGATTGCTTGTATACATCTTCCACTTGGAATATAATATTTTGAATTAGTTATTTTAACTGCGCTTCCATATGGCAATTCTCGAGTTGATTGTACAAGTCCTTTTCCAAACGTTCGCTCGCCTATAAGCACAGCTCTATCCATATCCTGTAACGAACCGGCTACAATTTCAGATGCGGATGCAGATCCTCGATCGATAAGAACGACCATCGGTATTTCTGTATCGATTGGTTCTAGCGTTGTGCGATATGTTCGGTCCATCTGTTTTAGTTTTCCTTTGGTAGAAAGAACGACCTTACCCTTGGGTACAAACATATTTACTATTTGGATTGCTTCTTCTAGTACACCTCCTCCATTTTGGCGGAGATCAAATATGAAAGATGTCATCCCCTGCTTTTTTAAGTCGAGGAATGCTTTTTTTACATCTGCTGAGCTTTTATCTGTAAATGTAGGGCCAAAATTTATATAGCCTGTAGTGGAATTTATCATACCGTAATATGGTATTGGATCGATTACTATTTTTTCACGGACAACTTTTATTGTTAGAGGTTTCTTTTCTCCCGGACGTTCTATTTTTACAGTAATAGTTGTTCCCGGTTGGCCTTTAAGGTTTGAGCTAACAAAGTTGCTTAGCGTACGTCCGAAAGCTTCACCTTCAACTTTATCGCATGTTGTCATATCTTTGCCATCTATTTCAAGAATATAGTCGCCCGACTTTAGTCCGGCTTTTGCAGCGGGTTTCCCCTCAAAAGGTTCGGTTATGGCAACTTTTCCATCTTTAAAAGCAATGCTCGAGCCTATACCTGCATATTCGCCTGTTATTTGGGTGCTGAACTCTTTCATATCGTCCTTATTGAAATATGTAGTATAAGGATCCAGTGTATTCAACATATTATCTATGCCACTACGAACAACTTTGTTGATGTCTAATGTGTCAACATAAAACATGTCGGTTTCGCGGAGAACAGAGTTGAATATCTCTATATTTTTATTGATATCGAAATAGCGTTCCTGTTGTTTTTTATCAGGGACATTTTGTCCTTGAATAGACGGAATCACAGCAAAAGCTGAGATAATAAAAAGTGCAATAAATTTGTTTTTCATCAATGCTCAATATCTAAATAAGTGAAATATCAAATAGAATCTGTTTTATAAAG
>NZ_JAEPKU010000092.1 GCF_016652235.1 Dysgonomonas sp. Marseille-P4677 | reverse complement strand
ATATAAATATATAACAGGATTTAAATATATGATATATTTAAATATTATGCAAACAATTCCTCCAGATATCCAGCCATTTCAGTTTGTACTTTTTTAGCTTCGGCTGTAGCAGCGAACGCAAACTCACGAGTATTATCAGCATAAATAATCGCACGCGAAGAATTTACCAATAAACCGCATTGAGAGTTCATGCCATATTTCACCACCTCAGCTAAACTTCCACCTTGCGCACCAACTCCAGGCACAAGCAAGAAATGGTTCGGTACAATTTTTCGTATATCAGTAAACATTTCACCTTGAGTTGCGCCCACAACATACATAAGCTGTTCGTCTGTAGCCCATTCTTGCGATTTTTTCAATACTTTCTCAAATAAGCGTTCACCGTTTTTATCTTCAGTTAATTGAAAATCAGCTGAACCTTTATTAGAGGTCAGAGCTAGAAGAATAACCCACTTTCCTGCATACTTAACAAATGGCTTCACACTATCTTCACCCATGTATGGCGCAACTGTTATTGCACTAGCCTTTAAATGTTCGAATGCAGAAACAGCATACATCTCTGATGTATTTCCGATATCTCCCCGCTTAGCATCTAAGATAATAAACTGATCCGGGTATTTAATACGAATATATTCTATCGTTTTCTCTAATGCCAAAACACCTTTTATTCCATTACTTTCATAGAATGCGGCATTAGGCTTGTATGCAACGCAATATTTTGCTGTCGCATCTATAATAGCCTTATTGAAGGAATAGATAGGATCCTCTTCTTCTAACAGATGTGATGGAATCTTATTTATATCGGTATCTAACCCGACACAAAGAAAGGATTTCTTTCTTTTAATACTTTCAAATAATTCCTGCTTAGTCATAATTATTTTATTTAAAGTTTTGAACGACAGGCAATAAATCAGTTAGAATAGATCTACTACTTACTCCTTTTACTATCTTATAGTTCGCTTTCTTTCAATCGTTCTGCATTTTCAGCTACAATCAATTGATCAATAATAGGCTGAATTTCTCCATCCATAACGGCAGACAGATTATATAAGGTTAGGTTGATACGGTGGTCTGTAACTCTACCTTGTGGATAATTATAGGTTCTGATCTTTGCAGATCTATCACCTGTAGAAACCATTGTTTTGCGTTTCGAAGCTATCTCATCATTATATTTAGAGAGCTCTATATCATACAGCTTGGTTCTCAACATCTGCATAGCCAACTCTCTATTAGCTAATTGAGAGCGTGATTGTTGACAAACAACAACTAACCCAGAAGGCTTATGCGTCAACTGAACTTTTGTTTCTACTTTATTTACATTTTGCCCCCCAGCTCCACTCGAACGAGCTGTCTGCATCTCTATATCTGCCGGATTTATTTCCACATCAACCTCCTCTGCTTCAGGCAATACCGCAACAGTAGCTGCAGATGTATGGACACGCCCCTGAGTTTCCGTTGCAGGAATACGCTGTACACGGTGAACACCCGATTCGTATTTCAAAATACCATAAACGCCATCACCTGTCACTGTAAAGATTATTTCTTTATATCCACCCGAAGAACCCTCAGTGAGACTTGTAACTTCTGTTCTCCAACCCTTTGCTTCGCAATATTTTATATACATTCGATATAAGTCTCCTGCAAAAATAGCAGCCTCGTCACCTCCTGTTCCTCCTCGAATTTCCACTATAGCATTTTTACTATCCTGAGGATCGGAAGGAACTAATAATAGTTTTATCTCTTCTTCCAAATTAGGAAAACGATCATTTGCTATATCTAGCTCTTCTTTCGCTATTTCACGTAATTCTGCATCATCTTCATTTTCGAGAATACTTTTAGCTTCAGCCACAGTTGCCTGCAACTGTTTATATTCTTTACAAGCATTGCTTATTTTTTCCAGATCCCGATATTCCTTGTTAAGCTTTACATAACGTTTCATGTCTGCAATCACGGCAGGATCTGTTATTAATTTTCCGATTTCTTCGAAACGGATAACCAAAGCTTCAAGTTTTTCTAATAAGGATAATTGAGTCATAACTATTTTTTCGCTCCTTTAAAATTTCGGAAACAAAGGTAATCAAAAAAGGATATATTATAATAGAAAAGAACAGTCTGCTTATAAAAAACAGAAAGTCCGCGAAATCAACTTCGCAGACTTCCCAACCTTAACACAAACTTTACAAAACTACACAATAGAGTTGATTGCAGCCTGATCTTGGTTCATTCGTAATTTCAGGAACCAACTCTATGCTCGTTAATATCTTAAATACTAATTATTGTATCGACTAAAAGCGATCGATATTCATCATTAGTAATAATTCGTTCAATTAATGCATTTTGACCCATTTCCAGATAGCTGAAAATTAAAGCACAAACATATAAGCTCGGAAATATTCATTAATATATTCCGTTTATCAATCAGGTAGAGCCAATTATAACAATTCATTATTAGTTACAAGAGTAAATCTTCAAAGATTCTATAAATATAGAAATTATTTCCTTTCCAAACTCTATTATTGACATCTAACTACCGAAAGATACTTAGACAGCGCAAAGATAGCAATTTTTACACATTGCAAATAGATGTTGTCTATTTTTTTTATTTTTTTATACTTTTCCGTAGTTTCAGTTTTTCAATTCAGCCTTCAAATATTCAGCAGTAAAACTATTTCCGACTTTTACAACCTCTTCCGGCTTCCCAAAAGCCACTACAGTACCTCCACCTACACCGCCCTCAGGGCCCATGTCAATAATGTAATCAGCACTTTTGATAATATCCTGATTATGTTCGATAACTATAATTGTATTACCCCTATCGACAAGCTTATTCAAAACGCCCAACAATACACGAATGTCTTCAAAATGTAATCCTGTCGTCGGCTCATCAAGAATATATATTGTATTACCCGTATCAACACGTGCAAGTTCTGCAGCTAATTTTATTCGTTGCGACTCTCCTCCTGAAAGAGTTGTTGACGGCTGTCCTAATTTCAAATATCCTAAGCCAACTTCCTGCAGCACTTTTATCTTATGTAGAATATATGGTACATTCTCAAAGAATTCGACTGCCATATTTATTGTCATATCCAAAACATCGGCTATAGACTTCCCTTTAAAACGAACCTCTAAGGTTTCCCTGTTATAACGTTTCCCATGACATTCTTCACATTGAACATATACATCAGGTAAGAAATTCATTGCTATAGTTTTGTAGCCATTCCCTCCACAAACTTCACAACGCCCCCCCTTTACATTAAAAGAGAATCTACCGGCCTTGTATCCTCTTATCTTCGATTCGGGAAGATTAACAAACAGATTACGTATATCAGAGAATACACCTGTGTATGTAGCCGGATTGGAACGTGGCGTACGCCCTATAGGGGACTGGTCGACACTTATCACCTTATCTACATTATCAATACCCTCAAACGACTTATAAGGCAACGGATCTGTCAAAGACTTATATAAATGCTGGCTTATTATGGGTTGCAATGTTCCATTTATCAAACTCGACTTACCACTGCCCGAAACTCCGGTTACACAAATGAATGTATTTAAAGGAAAAGAAACCGATACATTTTTTAAATTGTGCCCTGTGGCTCCTTTTATAGAGATCTTTTTACCATTCCCTTTACGCCTTTTTTGGGGTATTTCTATTTTTTGTTTACCTGTCAGATAATCTGCCGTCATCGTGCTTGCTTTAAGCATTTCTTGCGGCGTGCCGGAAAACACAACTTTTCCGCCTCTACGCCCCGCATAAGGTCCTAAATCGACAACATAGTCTGCCTGAAGCATTATATCCTTATCATGCTCCACTACAATAACAGAATTCCCTGTATCACGTAGTTTCTTCAAAGAATCAATCAACCTGTCATTGTCTCGTTGATGTAATCCAATACTTGGTTCATCGAGAATATAAAGAACATTTACTAATTGAGATCCTATCTGGGTAGCCAATCGTATTCGCTGGCTTTCCCCTCCTGATAAAGTAACAGAAGCTCGATTTAATGACAGATAACTCAAACCTACATCTAATAGGAAAGACAAACGTGAAACAATTTCTTTCTTAATCTCGGATGCAATCTGTTTCTGACGTTCCGAAATATGCACATCCATATCCTGTATCCATTCATACAGACGCTGAATATCCATTTCAGCAAGTTCAGCTATATTTTTATTATTTATCTTATAATGTAAAGCCTCTTTATTCAAACGTTGTCCATTACAATCGGGACAAACATCCGTTTTAATAAATTGTTCAGCCCATTTTTGAGCCGATGCAGAAGAATCACTATCCTGCTGCATTTCTATATATTTAGCTACTCCATCGAAAGCGACAACATAATTGGAACTACCCAGCGATTCATTTTTTATTTGCAATCGCTCGTCAGTACCGAACATGATATCATCAATAGCCTCCTGAGGAATATCCTTTATCGGCGTTTTTATTGTAACGCCATGCTTCTCACAGATTGCTTCAATCTGCCAGAAGAACAAAGAATTCTTATATTTTCCCAAAGGTGCTATACCTCCTGCATAAATACTCTGCTGTGGCTTTGGTACAATTTTACTCATATCTATCTGATTCACATAGCCAAGCCCTTTACATCTAGGACAAGCGCCGTGAGGTGAGTTGAATGAGAATGTATGTGGGGCAGGTTCGCTGTATGACAGTCCGGTGGTAGGACACATGAGTTGACGACTAAAATGACGCACATCACCTGAATCTACATCCTGAATCATTATTAGTCCATCTCCTTGCTTCATTGCTGTACGTAAGCTGGCTTTCAGGTTTTCAACAAATTTATTGGACACTTGCAGTTTGTCTATCAACACTTCTATGCTATGCATTTTGTAGCGATCGACACGCATTCCGGGCAAGATTTCACGAATAATACCATCTACACGTACGGAGAGGTATCCTTTCTTGCTGATTTGTTCAAATAATTCCTTATAATGTCCTTTACGATTACGCACCACGGGAGCTAGCAGATATATTTTTTTTCCTATATAGCGCTCCATGATAAGTTCCAAAATCTGCTCTTCTGTATACTTTACCATCTTCTCTCCAGTGAGATACGAATAGGCATCTCCGGCGCGTGCATAAAGTAAGCGTAAGAAGTCATATATTTCGGTGGTAGTACCTACGGTAGAACGGGGATTACGATTCGTTGTTTTTTGCTCTATCGATATCACAGGACTCAGTCCGGTTATTTTATCTACATCAGGACGTTCCATTCCCCCGAGAAAATTACGGGCATAAGCCGAAAATGTTTCTATATATCGACGTTGCCCTTCTGCAAAAATTGTATCGAAAGCTAATGATGATTTTCCACTCCCGCTAAGTCCTGTTATAACCACAAGTGAATCGCGGGGAATTTCTACATCTATATTTTTTAAGTTGTGTACACGTGCCCCATACACGCTTATAGTCTCTTTAGTATCTTCTTGTATATTTGTTTCCATTAAATAGAATTACTCCTTTTCTAACATTTAGGTTCATAGACCTTTTAGTATAACAAATAGTTATTATCTAAACATATTTACTTTTAATCTGCCGAAATCCATGATCTATCATGTACTTTCACCTTTCCTCCTTTTTTATAGTAAAGTGACTCTTGTGTAGGTATAAGAATTGTATACGAACTGCGACTCTTCGCCGAAATAGTAAGTTTTCGATCCCTAAGCCATGAGTTGAAATCTTTCAATTGAGCATAAGTAATACCTTTATCTTTAGCAAATGTAGCCAGATCGGGAATCGACTGTGTAACTACTTCTTTTGTAAACTCCATTGGCTTATACAAATCTTTTTCGGTAAGTATAAAGCCAAACTTTGAGGGACTTTCAAACAATTGTTTTATAGCTAACATACGAAAATAATAACGGGTGGTTTCACTCACTAACCATAAATCCAGACTATCTTCAGCCTGTTGTTTTTCCAACTCACCACTAATACGGCCTTGCCCTGCATTATATGAGAGAGCAACACTGGTCCAGGTTCCATATTTGGCATAAGCCTGTTTCAAGTATTTGCAAGCAGCTTCTGTAGATTTTTCGATAGAATAACGTTCATCGACTTCCGACGACACCTCTAATCCGTAGCCTGGTGCTGTTTTAGGCATAAATTGCCATAAACCTGCTGCACCCACAGGCGACACGGCCCTATGATCGAGGCTACTTTCTATAACAGCCAGATACTTAAAATCTTCGGGAACCCCATTTTCTTTTAGGATCGGCTCTATTATAGGAAAATACCGATTAGCTCTTTTTATAAGAAGCAATGTAGAGGAATGAAGGTATGTAAAACCATTTATTTCGCGATCGTAACGCTCATGCAGATCATATCTATCCAAGACTAACTCTTCTCCGGCAAACTCCACTTTATGCGGAACTTCTACTGATTTGGTCATAGATAATACATATGGAGCTTTAGACACCACCTCTTCCTGGCTGTTATTTGACAATAACATTATAGCTATCGCACATACACAAACAACAGGAATAAAATACATTATAATTTTCTTCATTGAGGAGTTATTAACCAAAATTTTAAATAGATAGTAACTATCAAAGATACGATTTTATTTTTGGAAAATAAAGAGAGATAAAGATCATAATCCTAGCCCAGTCCAAGTAAAACAGCCTGAGTAGAGACTTTCAATATCTTTTAAATCTTCCTTAAAAATTCCAAAAACAGATGATCCCGAACCAGACATTGAAGCATACACTGCTCCTCTCTTATACAAATCATCTTTTATCTCACCTATTATAGGATATTTAGTAAATACACTTTTTTCGAAATCATTAACCATTAAGTCTTTCCAAGAACAGATAGGCTGTTCTACGATTTCTTTTAAAGAGTTCTTCGGTAATTGTGGATTTATCAAAGAAAATGCATCCTTTGTAGACACATGAATATCCGGCTTTATAAGGACAAAATGGAAGTCTTTCAGAGACAGGCTGATCTTTTCCAACACCTCACCTATTCCACGTGCAAATACAGGCTGGTTGTATATAAAAAACGGACAATCGGCTCCTAGACGGACAGCCAGTGATATTAATTCATCATCCGAAACATTCAGTTCGAATGTTTTATTAAGTAATTTCAACATAAAAGAAGCATCTGCCGACCCACCTCCGATACCTGCACCAAAAGGAATTTTTTTCAGAAGATGTACTTCCACTGATGGAAAATCGTAATACTCACGCATTAGCCTTAATGCCTTCATCACCAAATTGCCTTCCGGAGGTGAATCAACCTTTATACCAGCCTCTATGAATGTATCCTTACTTTGGTCTTTTTTAACGATTATCTCAAGAGCATCTTTTACATTGATCGGGTAAAACACTGTTTCGAGATTATGATAGCCATCGCTCCGTTTTGAAACAACGTTCAGACCTAAGTTTATTTTTGCATTAGGAAAACAAATCATATTATAATACTATAAAAAATTATGAGTTACAAATATAATATTCATAACTCATAACCTATAATATATATACCAGATAGTTTTATACCAATTTCTTTATCAAGGCTTCTTTATCACCATATATATAATCAATAATCGGCACTTCAATCATTGTATATGCACCCGGACGTTGCTTCATCGTTGCGCGGGCAGAAGCGACTAAAACCTGAGCAGTAAGAGCCGGGTTATTAATCTTCATATTGAAATCGAAAAGTTGATTCTGTGTTGTACCAGAAACTCCTTTGCGAACCATATTCACACCATGCCCCATATCTTTAAGGCTATCGACGCAATCTACCTGCATCACATGAGTTTCATCATGTGCAAAATAATCATCAGTTTTGATAGCTTCAGCCACCTCTTCAAATTTATAACCCTCTTCAACTTCTATATATACCATACGGCGGTGTATACTTGTTCCTAGAGGAATTGTCATCGACAAAGCAGCTTTCACTCCTTTGATTGCTTTTACTGCAACTGTATGCCCCATACTCATACCCGGACCGAAATTTGTATAAGTAACTCCTTTTGGCGCCATAAATTCTAACATGGAACGAACCATAGAATCTGTACCCGGATCCCAACCGGCCGATATAATAGAGACTTTATTATTTGCCTTGGCCACAGTATCTAATTCTTTGCGAAGATTTACAATTCCTCCATGAATATCGTAACTATCAACCGTATTGATACCTAACGAAAGACATTCTTTTGCATATTCTTCAACGCTACGTGTGGGACTGCAAAGTATAGCTACATCTATATCTTTCAATTCTTTTACTGATTTTGCAACTGGATAACTTCTCAGTTCTTCCGGAATATTGTTCGGATCGCGACGAACAATTCCTGCTACTTCAAAATCCGGTGATGCGATAATTGCATCCAATACATATTGTCCGATATTACCGTATCCGACAATTGCAGCTCTTATTTTCTTCATTTGAATCTTAAATTTTTGATTAAAATATAATTAACTTATAATGGTTTACTCATACATATACTATTCTCATTACCTGCATACTGATCAAAGTTCTCGATTATAACATAACCATTCTTCTGATAAAACCTTATTGCTTCCAACTGATGAACTCCAGTTTCGAGTATCATTCCCTTATAGTTCTTTTCTGTAGCCCATTTTTCTAATTCGTCCAATAATCTGGATGCAGTTCCAGTACCTCTGAACTGTTCGTTTACGTACATTCTTTTCAGCTCCGCCCTATTTTTATCATACTCTTTGAAACATCCACAACCAATCGCTCTATTACTATGGTACACAATAACAACTGTTGCTAGTTTCTCGATGAGGTTATAAGCGTCATATTGAGCCTGAAGATCACCATTACGCATATTCAAGAATGAATCTAACTCTTCAATTAGTTGAAAGAAATCAGCATTGTTACTATGTGTACGTATTAAACTTATCATTATTATAATTCTGTTACATCTTTCATAAAATTATACAACCATTCTAATGCCTCGAAATCTTCTTTTATTAGAGTTGCAAAATCGGCCGAATATAATTCTTCACCTATTGGTTTGGTCTTAGCGACCCAAATTCCTTTTCGTTGAATCCAAGGTTGAAAATATTCAGAAAGTTCATTTGCTATAGGTCTTTTATACTCCTCACCATAAACTATATACCCACGATCAAATACGGAAGACTGAGTATTTTCTTGAAATTCGGTTGGATTGAGACTTATTTCTTCCCGCAAATTATCCATCACCTTTTTCTTTGGTTGAAAAAGGCCTAAACCAAGCGTATAGCTATCTGCTGTCAATTCCATAAAATAGCCGGGATAATCTTTCCACTCTTCACGTGTTACCGGAACTTGAAAAGCCATCCACATAAAATCTTTATACGGATCTTTATTCTTAGAAAAACGAACATCTCGATAAATACGCGATAATGCTCGATGTGGGCGTAATTCCATCGCCGGATCGATATTATACATCGTTGGAGAAAGGGTAGTTACCAATGCCTTTAAAGGATCTAGCAGTTCTTTTTCATATATATGCTTATTCGTATCGAACCATTCTTTATAATTATTCTCTTTCAGGTCGTTGAAAAACTGAAAGGTTTTAGGAGTAAAGCCCTTGAATGAGATATTTTTCATTTAGAATGTTTATTTTCAATAATTACCAAACGCATAAAGATAAAAAAATAGCAGCTTTTAACAAAACTGCTATTTTAATTTATTCATATCTTAATTCGCTAACTCCTTTATGACTGCCATAATCAGACCGCCAATTTCTTCGGCTTCTGTCATTGTATGCGCTTCGGAATATACTCGAATAATAGGCTCGGTATTTGATTTACGAAGATGCACCCATTTGTCAGGAAAATCAATTTTTACGCCATCGATATCTGTAACATCGTATTGACTAAATTTTTCTTTCACAGCTTTTAGTATAGCATCAACATCAATACTTGGCGTTAGCTCGACCTTTTGCTTTGCTATATAATATTGAGGATAAGCAGCTCTTATCTCGCTTACCTTTTTCTTTTCATGCGCCATATGCGACAAGAATAAAGCTATACCTACAAGTGAGTCACGTCCATAATGGCTGGCCGGATAAATAACACCTCCATTGCCTTCACCTCCTATAACTGCATTAGTCGCTTTCATTTTAGTCGTTACGTTTACCTCTCCAACAGCCGAAGCATTATATTCACATCCATATTTACGGGTTACATCACGCAATGCACGACTCGAGCTCAGATTGGATACAGTATTACCCAGAGTATGCTTTAAAACATAATCGGCTACAGCTACCAATGTATATTCTTCACCAAACATATCACCGTTTTCACAAATTATAGCCAAACGGTCAACATCCGGATCTACAGCAAATCCTACATCGGAGTTTGTAGTCTTCATCATAATCGAGATATCTTTAAGATGCTCTGGTAATGGCTCCGGATTATGTGGAAAATCACCGTTTGGAGTACAATAGATTTCATTTATCTTATTCACACCTAAAGCTTTTAGCAATTTAGGCAGAACGATACCGCCAACTGAATTTACACAATCTATAGAAATTTCAAAATCTGCCTCCTTAATAGCTTCAACGTCAACTAAAGCTAAGTCTAAAACAGCTTGTATATGCTTATCTGTATAATCTTTTTCTTTAAGAGTACCCAAATGATCTATATGAGCAAAGCTAAAGTCTTCACTTTCAGCAATGCGAAGAACTTCTTCTCCCTCATTAGCATTAAGAAATTCACCTTTCTCGTTTAGTAACTTTAGTGCATTCCATTGTCTGGGATTATGACTAGCTGTAAGAATAATACCTCCACAAGCATTTTCGAATGTAACGGCCAATTCTGTTGTAGGCGTTGTGGCTAAACCTATATTTACCACATCGAATCCCATCCCCATTAGCGTACCAACAACTATCTGCTCCATCATTTTTCCTGAGATACGAGCATCACGTCCGACAACAATGGTATTAGATCCATTCCTTACATTTTCTCTTATAAAGGCTGCGTAGGCAGATACAAATTTAACTGTATCTAATGGGTTGAGGCCTTCTCCGGCTTTTCCGCCTATAGTACCTCTAATCCCTGATATAGATTTAATTAAAGCCATAGTTTAATTATTTATTAGTTTTCTTCCGGTTCATCATTTGTAAACCTATACTTCAAAGTTTGGTAATACAGTGGGACATAAGCTGTTTGCTGATAAGTAGAACCCGAAGCAAAAGGCACGATCAAACTTACCTCTGCATTATTCCCCAATCCATGATCTAATGGTATTACACAAGCCTGAGACAAGAAATAGTACATCTGCGATCCATAGAGAGAGGAGGAAGAAGCACCCGTATAAGTAGAAGACATTCCGTACTTGAAGGTCATATACACACCTTGTTGATTGCTAGTAGCTAATGTATCATTTTCATTCAACATATTTAAGATATTTTCGTATCTTAAATATACATCAGTCTTTTTTTCCCTAGAAGGTTTGTCATCGTTACCCGGATTGATAACACGAATATAAACTCCGGTATTTGCATCTTTATAATACTCATTTTCTGCAAAGACATTATTACTGGGGTATTCATTCAGTACCTTTATTCCATTTGCATCTATAAAACGATTGATCGCCTTTGTTTCTTTTTTCAATTTATCTGCATATGTTTCTCCCCCGCAAGCAGAAAACAGAATGGCAAAGCCCATTAATGCAAATATAACGCTAATAATCTTCTTCATGTATTATTAAAATTATTTAGTTGTATCTTATTTTTTGTTTAATAAATCAGCGTATCTGGGTAAGGCTTCTTCAAAAATAGCGACAGCCTCATCCATTGTTCCATAAAATTCACCACCCGCAGCATTGAGGTGTCCACCGCCACCATAACAATCCTCAGCAAACTTATTGCTGGGGAAAGTCCCTTGTGAACGAAACGAAATTTTTATCATTTCATTGTCTTCACGAATAAAAACTGAAAAAATAATACCCTTTATATTTAAAGGCAAGTTAGCAAATCCTTCCGTATCACCCTTTTTTACATGAAATTTATTTTGCTCTTCATTTGTCAGCCAGATTAAAGCGGCATTATATTCGGAATATACTTTCATTTTCTCACATAATGTAAATCCTAGCATCCGAAATCGATCTTCAGAATAATTATGATAAACATTCGAATATATCTGATCTTTATCTATACCTTTTTTCAACAATTCTCCAATAATATAATATATTTCGGCCCCATTAGAATTATAGGTAAATGCTCCGGTATCTGTCATCATACCTGTATAAATAGCCGTTGCGCTTTCATGGCTCATTATTTCAAAGTCGCCCATACGACAAATCAGCCTAAAAATAAGTTCGCTGGTCGATGATATTTGAGGATATGAGATCATTACATCACAAAATTCAGTCGGTTCAGGATGGTGATCAACTAATATTTTTTTCGCTTTAGCTGCTTCGATAAACGGGCTTAAGTGATATGAACGCTTAGGTACATTAAAATCGAGACAAAAAATCAACTCAGCTTCAGCGATCAGCTTCTGAGCAAATTCGGGATATTTTTCATAGTTTAAAATATCTTTTGCTCCCGGAATCCATTTAAGAAAATCAGGAAAAGAATTTGGTACAATTACATTTACATTATTACCTAAATCGTTGAGGTAATGATACAACCCCAAAGAGGAACCAATAGCATCACCATCGGGTGAAACATGTGTTACAATTACTATCTTATCATATTGGTTAAGTAACTCCTCCACCTCAGTTATCTTATGACTTGCTATTACCTTTGAAATCATTTATTTATACTCCTTATTTTATGATCAGAGACCAATTTTTCTTTTTTACTAGTGTAACTATTAGGTGTATATCTTGATTTGAAGCTACCTTCCAAACACGTTTTGTTACTCGTTATATTATATAAGGCAACAAAAATACAAAAAAAGAGACTAAAAATACTATATTCAGATACATCGTAACAAGGAATATTTAGTTTTTTACATTCTTTAGATAATTTGTAAAATCGGAGGAACAGTCAGAGAACAATTAAGGCATAATTTTGAGGTTATTACATATCTGCTCTAACAATAAAAGGAGTATTGCCGACAAACCAAAAATTAATCCTCTAGACTTCTTACGAATAAAGAAAAAGAGAAAGCCTACAATCATAGCAAACAATAGGATTAAGCCCAAGAAAGATATTCTTACATTTTCAAGCAATGCAAAAGGAAGGCTTTCAAAAAAATGAATAAGATAGCTCATCACCGTTACTAATATTTGTAAAACCTTTACAGGCAAATAATAAAAATAAAAGCTAAATACAGGTAACAGAGCACTTAGCATCTTAGCTAAAGCGATTGTACCAACAGCATAAGTTATGAATGTGACTAATGGAACAATCAGCAAGTTTGTAATAAAAAAGTAAGTCGGAAATGTTCCAAAATAATATAAACATAACGGGAATGTAGCCAACTGGGCAACAATAGACAAAGTAAATATTTGCCAGATTTTTCTCACGTATTTATTCTCTATCTTCAACGCTGATACAGCTTTTGGATGCAGGTAAAGAATAGATAATACGGACATAAAGCTCAATTGAAAACCAATATCAAACAAAGAAAACGGGCTGAATAATAGAATAAAGAATGCAGCTATATATAGAGCATGGGCCGAAAAGCTTTTTCGTCCGATAATATCAGAGACACAAAAAACTGTAAGCATAGCACTTGCCCTAATTACAGATGTCGGTAGCCCTGTAATAAAGGCATAACACCAAAGTAGTACCATAATAAATAATGGTTTAAGCCAATAATATTTTGCTCCTCGACGTATAAACCCAAGAAGAAAACCTACCATAAGATATATAATACCAACATGCAAGCCACTGACTGATAAAACGTGTACTGTACCAGTCGTCCTAAAGCCTTGCTTTATATCATCGGATAAATCGTTTTGATAACCAAGAGTCAATGCCGACAGAATACTGTATTCTGTTTCATTAAAACCCAAAGCTTTATAGAAATCCATCATCTGCTGACGACAATTCAATGCAAAATATCGAAGAGAAAAAGAAGTTATTCCAGTTTCTTCCCATGCCCGAAGCGACACATATGCCGAGCCTGAAATTCCCTGGTTATACATATAACGAGCATAATCAAAGTCTCCCATATTTGTGAATGGTTGAATTCTTCCCTGAAATAAAAAACCATCTCCAGGCCTTAATATCTTATTATGTGACTCATCTCGCTGAAAATAACAAATAATTGATTTATCTTCATTCGGTAAATAAACTTTATATGCAGTAGAACCAGGCTTCTCTTGAGGGGTATCGCTAACTATACCTTGATAAACTTCTTTATTTCCGGAGAATTCAAATTCAGACTGTTGTTGCGAATAACTTGTAGTCGTAATTCCAATACTGACAAGAAACAGATTTAGACCAAAGCCGAATAACCAACGCCAACGAAATTGCTTTTCCTCGACAATTAAATAAGAGAAAAGCATAGCAATTACTCCTATCAGAGAAAATGCTATGCTTAGATATTCTATTTTAAAATAATACTGTAATAAGATCCCTAATATTAACGGAATCAGAAAAAGTAGAAAAGGTGTATTAGATAAAGGATTTCTCACTCTTAAAAAGCTAAAACCTTATCATACTATACTTTTCAATTTACGAATCATTTCTGTAGGGTTAGCATCTGCAAATACAGCATTTCCGGCTACAAGCACATCTGCACCGGCATCAATCAACTGTTTCCCTGTTTCCAGATTTACACCTCCGTCTACCTCAATCAAAGTATTTAAGTTACGTTTTAATATCATTTCTTTGAGTCGTGCAACTTTCGTTAGCGAATGTTCGATAAACTTCTGCCCCCCGAATCCGGGATTAACGGTCATTAAGAGTACCATGTCTACATCTTGCAAAATATCTTCAAGTAAAGAAATAGGCGTGTGCGGATTTAAAGTAACACCTGCTTTCATTCCGGCATCATGAATAGCTCCTATTACCCGATGAAGATGTGTGCAGGCCTCGTAATGCACATTCATCATATATGCACCGGCATCTTTTACCTGAGAGATATATTTATCCGGATTTACAATCATAAGGTGTACATCCAAAGGTTTTTTTGCTATTTTGCTAATCTGCTTTATTATAGGAAAACCGAAAGATATATTAGGAACAAAAGATCCGTCCATTACGTCGCAATGAAACCAATCAGCTTCACTGTTATTTATCATTTCTACGTCAGCTTGCAAATTTAAAAAATCGGCAGAAAGAAGTGAGGGTGCTATTTTGTGAGACATATCATTTATTTTAAAGTCCGAGACCTATTTATTATTTGGCTAGTACAAATGCAAAATTACTTTTAGGACAACATTGCATCAATACTTATCATTACTACTACTCTTATCATATAAGACAAAAGTAGTAAAAAGGAAATAAGCCTCAAAAACAAAAGGGTACAAAACATAAGTCTTGCACCCTTTCTTTTGTTCTATTGAATTAATTTACACAAAGTCCGCCAAGTGTAGCAGACAATGTTTTTTCGACATAATATGTCCGCGCGAATTGTTTCAAAAAATCTAGTGTTTTGTCAGAAGGTGCGACAACCTTCTCTTTTTTTGTTTCTAATTGTTTTTGAGTAAAAATTTTCTTCATAGGCAGCATTTGATCTAGTTTTCTAAATAAGAAACGCCCAGATGAATATGATATTGCCTGGAATCTCATTTTTAACATTCTAGATTGATTAGCTCATTCTATTCTTATAGTCATCGTAAGTGAATTCACGATAAACCTCCAATTGGTTGTATCTGTTCCATAAAGCGATTGCAGGATGAGATATACCGTTAAACATAGTTGTTTTTACTGTAGTATAATGTATCATATCTTCAAATATAACCCTGTCTCCCACTGATAGAGGATTATCGAAAGACCATTCTCCGATAAAATCACCACTCAAACAGCTATTACCTCCCATACGATAGGTAGGCAAACCTTCAACAGGTTCGTGATACGCACCTCTTATGTACGGCTTGTATGGCATCTCCAAACAATCGGGCATATGACATGCAAAAGAAACATCTAATATAGCAGTCTTTATGCCTCTATTCTCTACAATATCAACTACAGTAGAGACAAGAACTCCTGTTTGCCAAGCAAAGGCACTCCCCGGTTCCATAATAATCTCCAGATTAGGATATTTTGCTTTGAATGATTGTAATAATTTTATTAAATGCTCCACATCATATCCTTCACGGGTCATCAAATGGCCTCCACCCATATTAAACCATTTTACTTTTGGTAATAGATGACCAAACTTTACTTCTATCTGTTCTAAAGTCTTTTCCAGATCATACGAAGATGATTCGCAAAGAGAATGAAAATGCAATCCTTCTACCCCTTCCGGCAATTCGTCCTGCAACTGATCAGCGGTAATTCCTAAACGAGAACCGGGTGCAGACGGGTTATACAAATCTGTTTCAACCACCGAATATTCAGGATTGATACGGATACCACATGAAACCTTTTTCCTATATTTCAATGTTTCGGGATAAAAATGCTCAAACTGAGATAAAGAGTTAAATGTTATATGGCTGCTATAACGTACAAAAACGGGGAAGTTTTCATGTGTGTAAGCCGGCGAAAATGTATGGGCTAAACTTCCCATCTCTTCATATGCTAATTGAGCTTCATAGACAGAACTTGCTGTTGAGTAAGGGATATATTCACGGATAATAGGAAAAGACTTCCACATAGCAAAAGCTTTGAATGCCAATATTATATTTACGCCGGCTCTGTCTTTTACTGATTTTATAAGCGAAAGATTTTTCCGGAGTAATTCTTCTTCCATAACAAAACATGGTGAAGGAATTTTATGTATTTCAATCATCTGATATCAATATTTAAACTTTAGGTTGCAAAGGTCGTTATTTTTATTGAATAGTACAGATTATCTCTAATCGTTTTTTTCTAAATCAAATACTGTATCAATACCATAAATTTATTTCTCTAATTAAAATCTATAAAAATATTTGGCAATTCAATATTTTAAAATTTACTTTGCAATACAAAGTTC
>NZ_JAEPKU010000091.1 GCF_016652235.1 Dysgonomonas sp. Marseille-P4677 | reverse complement strand
TTTCAAAATATAATTATTCATATCACAAATATAACGCATTAAGTAATAGAGATATTGCCGATTCGTCATAAGCAAATGGGGTATTCGTCAAATATTTTTTTCATTCATCAATCATATTCTATTTGTAAGAGAACACTGAATAATATTTGTAGTAATTATTCATCTCAACTAAATTGGTTATGAAATTAGTATTGTATTCAATTGCATTTATTTTTCTAGTTATCAATACAGATATAAATGCACAAATCAGCTTCAAAACAGAGTATGTCGGAAAGTCAAGTTTGATAGATAATGAAAGAAACAAAATTGGCATCGGGAATAGTGGGGCTATGGTGTATAAAGGGGGCATCAATATCCCTCTCTCAATGAAAATAGATAAAAATAATCATCCTCAAATGTGGGGAGTTGGAGCTTCAGGTTCGTATGTTTCTTTTAATAATGAAGGAATATCTAAAGATTTAGTTTTATCAGAACTGATGAATGCTCAAATAGCTGTATTTCATACGAGATATCTTAATGATAAATGGTCTATGATGGCTAGTGTAGGAGTTGGCTTATACATGCCTAACACCAAGTTCTCGAAAATTACAGGCAAAAATGTTCTTGGAAATGTCGGAGTGATTTTTATAAGACATTTAAAACCAAATCTGGAAATAGGAGGAGGTCTTGCGATGAACAATACATTTGGCTATCCGATGATATTTCCTGCTTTATATTTTAATTGGATGTATGAAGGGCGTTTTACATTCAAATTATCGATGATGGACGGAGGGGAAATATCCGCAAAATATAATGTAAACAAGGCATTAACGCTTGGCGTTGTCTCTGAGATGAGCGGGCAGGGTGCTATGCTGGAGATGGATGGCAAAGATATGATGTTCTCGCATCAGTATATAGTTACGGGTTTTCGCCCCGAGATAAAAATCGGCAAAAAGTTTTTAATTCCGATTACAATCGGGGTTTCAATGGTTCGCTCGGCTAGTTTTGAGGAAAGGAGCTTAAAAGAAATATTTGGTAATAAAGGAGTTGATTCTGACTTTAAAGAATCATTTTATATTTCAGCAGGGTTTAAATACCAATTTTAAAAACAAATGAAATCTCTATTAATAAAACACCCTGTAATTACATACTGTTTAGTCTGTCTTTTGTTTACGGTTCTTTTAGGCATAGCAAATATGTTTTTGTTCCCTTCTTCGGTTGATTATATGTTATTGTTTCCTCAATGGGCACCGACATTGTCTGCAATACTTATTGTTTGCACTATATCTAAGAGATCTGAAATCAGAATTCTCTTTCAGGGATTGTCATTACGGAAAAGTAACCTTAAGTGGTCTTGTATTGCGGTTGTAATTCCTATTCTAACTTGTGGTATATCTTACATTATCCTGTCACTTTCCGAATATAAGCAATGGACAAGTCCAGAACTCAATCGTTCTTTTGGAAACTATATAATATGTTTATTCGCTATTATATTAGGTAGTTGCGGAGAAGAGATTGGTTGTCGAGGTTTTATGTTATCACAGCTTAACAAAAAATATACATTGTTTGTAAGTAGTCTCTTCGTTGGGCTATATTGGGGATTATGGCATTTGAAATTTCATTCGGGAATACTTATTTTCTTTTTGTATGCTTTTTTAGTAATTGAGTTTTCACTAATCATTTCGTGGTTATGGAGTAAGACAAGAAACAATATTATTTCAGCAATTATATTTCATTCTTCGGTTAATCTTTGTTCACTGATATTTTTTGAAAATATAATCTCTGATCCGAGCAATCACCATTTGCAAATATTATTGTATGGTATTTATGTATCTGTTTTTACTATCCCCTGCATATTCATAGTGAAAAACATGTTGTTAGCACAACGCTTAAGTAATAAAGAGAATAATTTGAAGTAATTGAATACTCTATCATTCGGCATAAATCAAGGCGTAAGCCATCTAAATATCACTTTAAATTTTATGCGTATGAATGATTTATTAAGGATGAAGTTTTTCAGCCTGTTGTCTGAAAGCTCACAAGTAACAACCGATGAAATGAAAAACACCTATGAAAATTTTGTAAATGAAGTAAAAAACCTGAATCAGTCCGATAGAAATTATGCAACTGTCTATCGGACATTGAGTTTGACTCGTATCGAATTAACATCCCTGTCAAAGCAATTCAGATACGAGCAGGGGGAAAAATACACTTAAAAATCTGTATATACAGAAGGTGATTGCTATTATTGATTTCGAATTAGTATTATTAGACAAGCTTTTTTCTTATCCAGAACGATTTATCCAAAAGCAAATTTTTAAATCTGATCTTTATATTATCCCTAAGTCTAAAGACTTGGGGATCGTTGGTTTATCTGAAATTGTAGAAAGCCTTTACCTAAGTCAAAAAATATTAAATGCAGAAGGTAAGCCAGCATCAAGAAAGCAGATTGCGAACATTTTTGAGCTGATGTTTAATACTTCCTTTGGAGATATTTCAGATAAGACAAGTGAAATATATAAACGAAAACCATTTAACCGAACTAAAACTCTTGATTTTCTTCGCAATATGATAATGCGTAAGGATAAAGTAACAAGATGAAAAATAATCATTTTGTAATATTCTTTAATACAGAGTATTGCAAATAACTATTAGGGGGCTAGTTAACTAACCCTCTATTTTTCTGTCTGCATTTGTCAGTTCTTTGCCTTGCCAATCGATTGGAATTAATCAATTATTAATTTCAAAACAAAGAATTATGTACTTAGACAATAATGATTTTGTCCTATGGATGGAAAAGCTATCCAAGAAACTCAGTGATATAGGTTCTGATATAAAAGTGATGATGGCAACAGGTGATACCTTTACCAATGATGATAAATTACTCGACAATCAGGATATGGCATTCTTATTGAAAGTTAGTTATCGAACTTTACAACGTTATCGGAACAGTGGCAAGCTTCGTTACTTCCTAGTCAGGCACAAGACCTTTTATCGCATGGCTGATGTGAAAGATTTTATCCAATCCTATGCTTCTAAAAAAGAGATCGTGATGTTCAACAAGGGCATAGAAGAGGGGAAGATACTGAAATGATTCTGCTGTCTACCCTTTAAGCAGAATAGAGCAAAAGAGTGATGGCTTTGTTTAGTTCATCGCCCTCCCTAAAGACTCCGTATTTACCTCAAACACCCTCGCTCTACCGCTTCGGATTGTTTGGGTAAATTAAGCAAGAGGGAACTGGACTCTCGTCCTGTTCTCCTCTTGTCCTGCGGAGCAAAGCCTTCGGCTTGAGTGCTTTAGATAAAAGCACTGTTATAACACCTGTTATAAGCAATTTTTGTTTAATGCTTATAAACAGATTGTTAACTATTCATTTTCTTATAAAATAGTTATAACACATGAATAACAGATATAGAAAAACAATATTTACAACTATCGGAATTGATAACGAAACCGATAAACTAATAGAAAAGCTTAGCAAACGCTATTTGCTGAAAAAAGGGGAAATAGTAAAACTTGCTTTTCAGTATATGGATAAGGCAAGTATCAATCCGAGCGAAGCTCCTGAATCTACAAAAGCAGAACTTCGGAAGATTAACAAACGACAAGATGATCTGATCCGTTTTATCCGACACTACGAAGAAGAACAACTCAATCCGATGATCCGAACAAGTAATTCAATCGCTACAAGGTTTGACAATATTGTCAAGTCGATGGAAGATGTTATTATCTCTCGCTTGCAAGCCAATCAGGAAGGGCAGAATAATCTGCTAAAAATGTTAAGTGAAAAATTTACAGGACACGCAGATGCTATTAATAATCAGGCAAAGCTGATATCAGCAATACAGAAGGCACAACAGAAGGATAATAAAAAGTTATTACAACTTATCGGGCTGTATTCGGAACTAGCCACAGTAGGACTGATGGATGGGAAACGAAAGGAGAATCTAAAAGCAGAAATAGCCAAACTCATTAACGAGCAATAAGCACAAGCAAAAAAGATGAATATAGATTTTCCACCACCATCCAACGGAGTATATAATAATGCAGGGAGTTGCATTAGGTTGGGGAACTATTTGGAGCATGAGGATCTAAAACGGATAGAGAAAGGTTTTTATACCGAAGGCTTTTTCAATCTGACAGAAGAAAATCTCTACAAATCACAAGTCGTAAAAGATATTGACAACAACAAAGCTCAACTATTAAAAACGGATGCCAAGTTCTATGCTATCCATATTAGCCCGTCTGCTAAAGAATTGCAAGCAATGGGAACAACCCAGCAGGAGCAAGCCGAAGCCATGAGAAGATATGTTCGGGAAGTTTTTATTCCTGAATATGCTAAGAACTTCAATAAAGGACTATCGGCACAAGATATTAAGTTTTATGGAAAGATACATTTTGACCGAGATAGATCAGAAAACAACGAGGGTAATATGCACTGTCATATTATTGTCAGCCGTAAAGACCAAGCCAATAAAATCAAGCTATCTCCACTAACTAATCATCGTAATACTAAGAAAGGTGCTATCAAAGGAGGATTCGATAGAGTTAATCTTTTTCAGCAAGCAGAAAAGGGATTTGATAAATTATTCAACTATAATCGTATTTTATCTGAAAGCTTTGAATACTATAACACTATGAAGAACGGTTCTATCTCCGAGCAAATCAGGATGCAAGAACGTATGGATGAATTAACTAATTCATTACAACATGATGACATGAATTCTGTAAGTCAACTATTCATCCAATCAGCCACACGGAAAAAGCAAGAGGTAAATAATGCAAGACACCGTTTAATCAATACATTTGACTTGGGATTATATTCTGCTTTAGGAATCTTTTCTCCCGAAGTGCATGGAGAGGATATAGAAGAATTAAGAAAGATGGAAGAGGTCAAAAGGAAGAAAAAGAATAGGGGGATGAATAGATAATCCTTTATTTATCTGAATACAAAGCTATATTTCAAGAATAAAATATCAAGGCTAAACATTCCATTTTGCACAATTTTTCGTTCTCGTTCCTCTAAATAGCATTTTTCAAAATAGCCTTGTTTGATTCTGTTTTTCCTCAAAAGGTATGTTTAACAAAACTAAAATGTATATGCTATGGATTAATACATAAAATACAAAATGGTTCTTATAAACATCCCGTAAAATTACCTATCTTTGAAGGCAATTTAAATTTCTTAACCATGAATCGAATCAAAGAGATTCTCAATGAAAAAGGAATCAAACAAATATGGCTTGCTGAGAAATTAGGTAAAAGTTTCAAAATAGTGAATGCTTATGCTTGTAATCGCAAGCAGCCAAGCTTAGAGACGCTTTATCAAATAGCAGAATTATTACAAGTGAGTGTAAAGGATTTAATTGTGGATAACAAAAATCAAAATTGAAAATGGCTAAAACTCCAGAAGAAATAAAAGAATTATTGGCTACAGAACTTTTCCAGAAAGGCATAGCCAAGAAATATATTATCCTCAATGAGAATAATACAAGTATTTATTACAATTCGAAAAATCAGGCCAAAAGAAGGTTAGCTAATCCTGAAGAGTTTGTCCAAGCGACTACTTTTCTTAAGTTAATATTTGAATATAACTATAATCCGAAAAATATAGCGATAAACGAATCTGTTCAAATAGGCTCCACAACAAAAGAAGCGGATATAATGGTGTATGACGATGATAATAAACGTATCCTTATTGTTGTTGAATGTAAAGATGAGAATATAAATGAAAGACAATTTCTGATAGCTGTAGATCAGGCATATAGTTATGCTCATGCTAAAGCTGCAAAGTATGTTTGGATAACGTCAGGAGTTAAAGATGAATATTATGAAATAATTTCATCTACACCTGTTGAACGAATTTATATTGCTAATATTCCAGCGAAAAACAAAGATGTTCAAAGATATAAGTATACAAAGGGTGTAAATGAGCCTGAAAAAGGAACACAAGCAGAGTTAATAAATAAATTTAAGTCTGCACATGATGCTCTTTGGGGAGGAGGGGCTCTAGCTCCGACAACTGCGTTTGATGAACTAGATAAGCTTATTTTTTGCAAAATATGGGATGAGAAATGGAAAGAAAATGATCCAATGACTAAGGAAAAGCCATTTGACTTTCAAATCATACTTTATTCAGAAGATAGAAAAGATCGATTTAATACAAAAGCAAAAGTTGAATTAGAAAAACGAATTAAAGCTCTTTATGAAAAAGGGCGTGAAAAAGATTCAGAAGTATTTAAGGATGATATTAAACTAGACAAGAATAAGATATTTACAGTTGTTCAATATTTGCAGGATATCAATATTTCCAAGACTGATTTAGATGCTAAAGGTGCTGCTTTCCAAACTTTCATGGGAGAGTTTTTTAGAGGTGATTTTGGACAGTTTTTCACTCCTACTCCAATCGTTCAGTTTATTGTTGATTCTATCCCGCTAAAGCAAGGAGATAAAGTCTTAGATACCTCCTGTGGTAGTGGGGGATTCTTGCTACACGCTTTGAAACACATAAGAGATGAGGCTGATAAGATCTTCAGTGATGAAATAGGCTCCACCGTATGGTATAAATATTGGCACGACTTTGCGGAGAAAAATTTGTATGGAATAGAAATCAATGAACAAATATCTCGCGTGGCCAAAATGAATATGATTATTCATGATGATGGACATACAAATGTGATAACAAATAATGGACTGAAAGGAAATAGAGATATTGAAATAGAAAATAGAAATAGAAATTTTCAAGATGGAACATTTTCTTTAATCATGACAAATCCGCCTTTTGGATCAGTGATTCGGATCAATGAAATAGATTATTATAAAGATTATGAATTGTTTGAAAAAAACTTAGGATATAGAGAATTAAAAGAGCGTATCATTGATGATGATAACAAAAATAAATGGCGAATATCTCAGAGTACTGAAGTCTTATTTTTAGAAAGATGTTATAACTATCTAAAGGATGGAGGGTATTTAGCTATTGTAATCCCCGATGGAATTCTAACAAATGCAACAAGTCAATATGTTAGAGACTGGCTTGTTGATAAGTTTAGAATAATAGCTGTTGCTTCTTTACCTCAATTTACATTTGCTCATGTTCGAGCTGGTGTAAAATCTTCGGTATTATTTTTGAAGAAAAATCCAAGCGAGCAAGTTGCTTTATTTGAAGAGATTTTAATGTCTATAAAGCATGAAGTAAGGAAAATGAAGACTTTAGATAAGGGTCAAAAAGGAGATAAAATCATTGAATTATACAAGCAGCAAATATTTAAAATCATTGATGATTATGACGTAAAAATGATTGACATTCAGAATATTGGGTATGATCCTGCAGGAAAACCTGTAGTAGGCAGTGAATTGAAAATGGCATCTAAGAAAATAAGTGAGTTCATTTCCAATAAAGGATTGTAGTATGAGAGAAGTGAATTTACAAATATCCAATTTGCTAGGGAATAGGCTTGATGCTATATTTTACTGTTCTAATCCGTCTTTAAAAACAAAGTATAAAACCGTAAAACTTAAAGATGTATGTATCGATTTTCGTTCTGGATTTGGGGCAGGAAAGACTGATCAAGTTAATGCTCACGATGGCATAATTCAGATAAGGCCAACCAACATTGATAATCAAGGCTTTCTTAAGTTTGATAAGAATATTTATGTGCCACACTCTGAAAGTACCCCTCTTTTAGAGATTGATGATGTATTATTTAATAATACAAATAGCCAAGAACTTGTTGGAAAAACAGCTATTGTGAAAGACAATATACCTTTAACATTTTCTAATCATATAACAAGGATTAGAGTAAATACATCTATTATCCTGCCTGATTATCTATGGATTGTTTTAAATATATTTCAAGAGAATAATATTTTCTATGCTATTGCCACAAATTGGAATAATCAATCTGGTGTTGGGATAGAGCTTCTGAAATTATTAGAAATTCCTTTACCAGAAATAAAAGAGCAGTTTAATATTATTTACTTATATGAAAATGCTTACAAAAAAAAGTTTGAAAAAGAAAAAGAAGCTAATGAATTGCTTAACAGTATTGATAATTACTTATTGAATGAATTAGGAGTTGTTTTGCCACAGGATGAACAGGACGAAAGATTTTTCAATATAAAAATATCTCAATTAATAGGACATAGATTTGATGTGACCTCATATCGTAGCACATTTTCACTGAATACTTCATTTTATAGAGTAGTCAAACTATCTGATGTTGTTACATTTAACCCTACTGTCAAATTTGATGGTTTAGCTCCAGATGAAGAGATCTCATTTATTCCAATGGATATTGTTGACGAAAAAAAAGGGACTGTCTTTAGCCATTTAACGAAGACAGTATTGGAAACTAAAGGCTTTACAAAATTTGAAAATAGAGATATTATTTGGGCCAAAATTACACCTTGTATGCAAAATAAGAAATCAGCGATTGTAGATAATTTAATGAAAGGGAAGGGATGTGGTTCTACAGAATTTTATATTCTTCGAGCAAATAAAGATTTTCTTATTTCGGATTTTCTTCTTTACATTTTAAGATTAGAAAAGTTATTATCTGCTGCTCAATTGGCTTTTGGAGGGTCTGCAGGACAACAAAGGGTTCCAATAACTTTTTTGAAAGATTTAGAAATTCCGTTGCCCCCATTAAATAAACAAATAGAGGTGGTTCGAATTATACAGCAAAAAATAGAGGTCGCAACAAAGCTGGAATTAGAATCAATTACCATGCTCCAACATACAAAAAAAAATATAGTAAATATGATAATAAACTTATAGATTATGAGAAAAGTAGAAGGTATAATATATAAAGTTTTTGAGAATTTTGTTGTAATTAGAGGCTACGCCCCCATAGGAGATCTTGCCTTCATCTCAAAACGCCCAGAAGCCTATCAACGAGTAGCGGATGAGGAACATAAAAGGGATATAATAAGATTCTTAGACAGAGGTCAATATACATACTTTCCAGAAATTACTCTTGCTTATCAAGCAGAAGATCTCGAGGGCTTGATCAATAAACTACATGGACAAGATGATGTTGATTTTGAAGCAGAAGAGTATGTTTCTGGTTTAAAAGTGTTGAAAGAGCGTGTTCCCTGGTCTGGCCTACAGGGAAATCGAGCACGACATGCCTATATCATGTTAAATAGAGATCAATTAACAAGAGTAGATGGAAATCATAGACTAGAGCCTTTTAGAAAAACAGACTGGTGGTGGGAGTTTGTAAAAGAGGATATTCCTGATGGACTTGAAGGAGAAGATCTAAAGAAATGGAAAGTATCAAAAATAAAACCTTTTAAAGATAGAATCAGTTCCATAGTTGTCCCGTATTCTATTGTACTTTCTGATGCTTCAATTTCAGATAAATTTGAAGCCTCTATTTTTAACAATATCAATTTTAAAGCGTTGCCTTTAAAGCAAGAGAAAAATATACAAAACATTTATAATTTGCTTCGTGAATCTGAAGAGTTAGGAGAGGCACATGATTTAACAATGAACTTAATAGATTTATCTATTAAAGGCAGTTTCTCTGGTATACCTTATTTATCTGTATTGGATAATAACAATGACGTTTTTAGAACAGCCTGCTTTAAGATTATAAGTCTATTAATTGATAAAAAAGAAGAAGCATATAAAGCCAAGAAAAAATACAAAGATCTTTCTGAAAAAAATGAAAAAGAAAAGAATAGGTTGGAAACAAAACTTTCAAATCTTGCCGAACAAACTAATCATGAGAAAAACATAAAAGAAAATGATAAAATAGACTCCGAGTCTAAGCTTGACGAATCCTCCGCACAAAAAGAACTGTTGAGAGTAGACATTAAAGATATAGAATATTCTATCATACATTACAGAAAGGAAGAAAAGAAGAGTGATAACTACTTATCATTGTTTGATATAAAAAAAGGTGATATTGGTAAAATACAAAAAAGCACCAATATAATAGCAGAAGCGATACAGAGTTTACGATTATTCTATAACGAACTAGAGAAGGATAAACTAGGAAATTTATCATTGTTGGCTACTTTGGTTTATTATAAGTTAAGAGATAAATCTAAATTTAAATCATTTGTTAATTGGTGTCTATTAAATAGTATTAATAATGTAGTTAAGCTAGATGATCTCCCGACCTATAATAGCGAATCGCTTATTGAAATGTTTGAAAGTTTTTTTGAGAAAAAGAGGAGAGAGATTTTTATATCAATGCAGTTTGGAGATGATCAAAGCGAAATGATATATGAAAAAGTAATTCAAACAATTGAGAAGTTTAACAATGTGGATAAAGGTGTTGATATAAAAGTAACTCCTATTCGAATTGATAGAACAATTGCTCCACATGCTTATACAATATCAGATGAAATACTTTCTGCAATAAAAAATAGCAGTTTAATTATCGCCGATCTTAGTAGTAGGAATATTAATGTTTATCATGAGATCGGTTATATTATGGGATTAGCAGATCAAAGATGTATCAAACCACCTGTGATACTATTATATAAAGAAAATACGTCACTTAATAAAGAAAGTATCTCAATGGATAATTTTGTAGGATTCAATTTAAGGGGGTATTCTCAATTACGATTTAGAACATATGATGAGCTAACAAGAGGCTTGATGGTTCGATTAAAAAAACACTTTGAAGGATAATATAGGGAAAACAATAACAACATATTTGATTGATGGTAATCCACAAGGGACACAATATGTATTTGTAAGTAATAAAATATGGTAAAATGATGTCTATACCTCGTGCTAATCTTTCTATAATAAAAGAAAGAGAAGAACTACCCCTTCCGTTTTAAAGAGAGGTCTACTTGAGTTTAGCAATATTGCTTCGACATCTGCTTAATATCAGTTAACAATGATAAGCTTTTCGAAATCATACCCTTTAGGGGATAAATGATGGTGGATAAATACAAAATATGCCTTTTAGGGTATAAATAAACTCAAGCAAGAAATATTGTATTTCTAAAACAAAAATCTTACTTTTACATTATCGCCTAGAGAGGAAAAGTCCTCTAAAAATCACTTTAAAAACAAAGTGAAAACCGAGTGAAAAAAGAAAAATACTACATGGTTAATATGCTGACAGCATACGGGTTAGATGGTTTAAAATGAGTCCGTCAACGCCCACTTAGGAAATAGACACTATAAGGTCAATTCCTAGACAATTCAAGACAAAATCTTCTAAATTAATGATTTAGAAGATTTTTTTTATTCCCAGAAAGACAATTCAAGGACAATACGAAGTCAAAGCAGGACAAAAATTCGTTACTAAATCATTACTTCGACTCTATTCAAAAAAACAGGTAACGACTTTATAGATTATTCACATCTATGTCTTTGAACTGTCGCAACTTGTCCACATAAAGTCCACTAAGTCTCAGACGTAATTATTTAACTTTGTAAACTAAATGATTTTATTATGAGACGAAGTACGTTTAAAATCCTTTTCTACCTAAAAAAAGGTAATCTGGCTAAAAAGAATGGTAACGCAGCAATTATGGGACGGATTACTATTGATGGGCAAATAGCACAATTCAGCACTAAGTTGGACATACTCCCTGAACATTGGAATTCAGATTCAGGAAAAGCTATTATAAATACTCCTAACAGTTCTGCTATAAATAAACAATTGGCAAATATTAAATCTTCCCTGACTGTATTTTACAATAAGCAAATGACATTAGTGGGTTACGCTACACCAGATAAACTAAAACGAATGCTTTTAGGTACTGAAGAGAAAAACCATACCATCATATCCTATTTTGAGAAATTCAATCAGCAATATAAATTACAAGTTGGAACAACTACCACCAGAACTACTTATACAAAGTATGAATTGACTAAAAAGCGTTTAGAAGAATTTCTAAATAAGAAATATAAAATAACTGATATTCAATTAAAAGAGATAACTACATCTACACTTCAAGAATTCTATTTATTTCTTAGAAAAGATCATAATTCGGGGAATAATAACGCCATGAAAAATTTACAACGGTTGAGGAGTGTTTTCAATTATATTAAATCTACAGGATATGATGACTTCAACGATCCTTATCTCGGATTTAAAATGAATTTTGAGAAACATGCCAGAAATTACTTAGATCAGAGTGAAATCGATGCCATCCATCATAAGATTTTTGCATTTGACAGTTTAGATAGAGTAAGAGATATATTTATATTCAGTTGCTACACCGGGTTATCGTACAGCGATATAAGCGATCTTACAGAAGACAATATTAAACTTGCCTTCGATGATAACTTATGGATAATGGGTAAAAGAAATAAAACCGGAGTAAAATACAATGTCAGATTATTTGATACCCCTCTACAAATCATAGAAAAGTATTCTAATTCAAGAAAGAATGGAAAACTTCTCCCTTGCATATCAAATCAAAAAACAAATGAATATTTGAAAAATATAGCTGAACTTTGTGGAATTAAGAAAAACCTCACATTCCACGTAGCACGCCACTCGTTCGCCACTCTTTGTCTTACAGAGGGTGTTCCGATTGAAAGTGTGTCTAAAATGCTGGGGCATACAGATATTAAAACGACTCAAATATACGCGCGAATTATAGATCAAAAGCTAAGCCATGATATGGATTTACTAGCTCAGAGGCTCAATAAGGCAAAAAAATAACTGGTTACGATGGAAACATCTAAAATTCAAACAAATAGTATCGATATAAATCGTTTTTCCCTTCCTTCTTCAAGATTTATAAAAGACCAAATAGGAAAATAACAATCACGATCAACTGTTTGAGAAAAATATAAAAGACAATGATAAATAATAAAAAACTGCGACATAGGGCTGTCACTGCACCTCATAACTTTGTACTGTTTAATAATAAATACCAAAGATTATGAAATTAAAAGTGCATTTAATTTTCAATGGAAACTGTGAAGAAGCCTTATTGTTTTACAAAGAAGCTCTGGGAGGTGAACTTGCTTTTCTTTTCCGTAAGAAAGATGAGGAAGCAAGAATTGAAGGACTGACAGTAGCTGATGTCGATAAAGAAAAAATTTCTCATATGGTTATTAAGACAGAGTTTTTTGAACTGACCGGAAATGACGTTGATCACGATCAAAAAGCTATTATCGGAAATAATAACAAGCTGATTCTTGTATTTTATAACTTGGATCGCTGCCGGAAGGTCTTTGATGCATTGGCAAAAGAAGGGACTATAACCGTACCGTTTGAGAAAAACTTTTTTAGTGAAGGATTCGGAGAAGTCACCGACAAGTATGGCATTCCCTGGATTATTATGATGACAGACGAAGGATACCAAGGTTAAACAATAAAGATTGAGTAGAAAGTAATTTATTATCTACTCAATCTTATGTATTTTTATCTTGTCCAATAATCAGAATATAATGAACCGGATCGACCGCCTATCGGCTATACTTACTCTGCTGCAATCTTCTACCTCTGTAAAACCAAAACAAATTACAGAACGTTTCGGCATCGGTATACGAACTGTTTATCGTGATATTCGGGCATTGGAGGAAGCGGGTATTCCTATCGCGGGAGATTCACGTACAGGCTATTCGCTGGTCGAAGGCTTTAAACTTCCTCCGCTTATGTTCACAAAAGAAGAGGCTTTTGCTTTTCTGGCAGCCGAAAGACTTGTTGACAAGTTTACGGATTCAGGTTTACGTGAGAGCTACAAATCGGGAGTAGACAAAATTCGGGCAGTTATGCGATTGTCCGAGAAAGAACTGGTTACTGCTATTGATGCAAAGATAGGTAAACTGGATTTTGACTCACCTTCATTGCAGGACTCTCAAAACCGATTTCAAACGATATTAGATAGTGTATCGAAGCGGAAGCAACTAACAATGACTTATATATCTCATTCCAAGAATGAAAGGATGCAGCGGATAGTTGACCCTATCGGTGTTTTCTTTTCTATGGCAAACTGGTATCTGATTGGCTTTTGCAATACAAGGAATGATTATAGAACTTTTAAACTCAGCAGGATTACAGAACTACAACAATCCGATATTTCTGTAAATAAGGATCATCCTTCATTAGACCTGTTTTTAAAGAATTTACAAGATCAAACTGAGCTACAGGAAGCAGTGATAAAAGTAAAAGCCGAAGATCTACCTATTATTGACGAGAGCAAATACTACCAAGGCTTGGTTCGCGAGATCAGAAAAGATGATACTATTGAATTGCATTTTATGACATTTTCTTTAGAGCGTCTGGCTCGATGGTATTTGTCTTACATGGATATAGCCACAATTTTACATCCTACAGAACTAAATCAAATTACTCAAAAGATTATCCAAAAGCACAAGAACGACTAACCTTCTACAAAATTTATCAGATTTCCCTAAAAACTATAAGCTTAAAGTTTATATTTGTATTAATATTCAAATGATTAACACCTAGCCTTATGATCGAAATCCCCGAAAGCACTACTATTGCCCGACAGGCAGGAACAATACTGGTAGGCAAGAAAATATCGAAAGTAGTACAAGCTACAAGCCCACATAGTTTTACATGGTATAATGGTGATCCGAAAGAATATTCGAGGCTGCTTACCGGAAGAACGATTGAGTCAGCTATAGGTCATGGAGCATACGTAACTCTTCATTGTTACGATGATACACATATTGCAATCAGTGACGGGGTGAATATGAAATACCATCCGGCGTTGGAGCCTCATCCTAAAAAGCATCAACTGTTAATCGAATTTGAAGATAAAAGTTTTCTTGCTTTTACAGTTTCCATGTATGGAGGGATTCAGGCGTTCAAAGGGGAATTGGATAATCCTTACTATCAAGGAAGCCTGACAAAATTATCCCCATTGGATGAAAATTTTGATGTGGCATTTTTCGATCAACTGTTTTCTAGTACTCAAAAAGACCTATCAATAAAAGCTTTACTTGCCACCGAACAACGTATTCCCGGATTAGGAAACGGCGTATTGCAAGACATACTATTCTTATCGGGCTTGCACCCTAAACGAAAAATATCAACGCTGTCGGATCTCGAAAAAAACGATCTCTTCCATTGCCTCAAAGTTACTTTGCAAAGCATGACAGACAAGGGAGGTAGAGATACAGAAAAAGATTTTTTCGGGAATAAAGGAGGATATAAATGTATCTTATCCCAAAATACATATAAACAACCTTGCCCTAATTGTGGCGGAGATATTGCCAAAGACGCTTATTTGGGTGGAACGGTTTATTATTGTTTCGGTTGTCAAAAACTTTAATCATTGGATAGCAACTTTTCAATTGCACTATCAATCTTTGAAGGATTGGTTATCGGAGCATAACGATGAACAATATTCCCTTCTTTGTCAATCAGAAACTTGGTGAAGTTCCATTTAATGGATTCTCCTAAAAATCCTTTACTATTTGCTTTCAGATATTTATAGAGAGGATCGGCATTTTCTCCGTTCACTTCTATCTTTGCAAAGGTCGTAAAAGTGGTCTTGTATTTCATTTCGCAAAAATCAGCGATTTCCTTGTCTGTCCCCGGAGCTTGTGAGCCGAACTGATTACACGGGAAATCTAATATTTCGAACCCTTGTTCTTTATACTTCAGGTATAAATCCTGTAAATCTTTGTATTGTGGTGTAAACCCACATTGAGTCCCTGTATTTACAATCAGTAATACTTTACCTCTGTATATATCAAGGGATACGGTTTCCCCCTTATTGTCTTTTACTTCAAAATCGTATATATTCATAATTGTTTTTTATATATAACAATTATCAAGTGAATACAGATGTTTCTTTTTTAAATTATTTTTCTGATTTTCGCACTCAGCCAAGGAGCAAGGCCAGTAAATATTACAACTAATAACCAAAGGTTTCCGGTTGTAATATCATAAGCTGAAAGCATCTCTTCCATAGAGTTATTCATTATAGATCCAATAATAAACTCTATCCCTATCGTAAAGAATATCCAAACTATGCCTATAGCCCAATAAGTTTTACTATCTCCTTTGACAAGTTTATGTAAGAGTAATACTGTAACTAGCAAAATCAAGATGCATAACAGTATTCCACTGATAGGTAAAGCAGTTTGCTTTCCTAACGATGGGATAAGGATTTTTTCTCTAAATCCTCCATTCAATATCGCTAAGGGAATGATTAACACCCAAACGAGCAATGACTTTAATATATTTTTCATTTTATAAAATTATAACAATATCTCATAAATACGTGACTGATCTCCCCATGGATGATAGCCATTTCCGATATATGTCCATCCATATTTCTCATAAAATCCGATATGATCAGTAGACAAGTACAGTTTATTAAAGCTTGCTTTTTGTGCATCTGATTTTATTTTCTCTATCAATAATTGAGCATAGCAATTACCTCTATATTCTTCATCTATAAATAATGCAGCCAACCATGGATATAGATCCATACGGCTAATAAAGTCGTTTGTTATCAATCCTGCACAACCGATAAATTTACCATCTTTTTCTAAAATATACCACTGCGGTAAAGGATTAGGAGAGTCAATGCAATGATCAATACAATCACTGTACAATTGAGGCAATACTCTTGACCAACTTCTTTGCAAATATGCAATAATTTGATTCTTATACTCAGGGTTTTCCCGTACTGATATTATTTTCATCTATTCTATGGATTTTTTCTTTTTACTCTTCGAATTCATCAATATGCTTATGTACTTCCACGACAAGATTTTTACTTCATAAGTACCCTATTATATTATTTCAATCAATTCATCGATATCCAATAATCTATACCTAACACCACTTATGAACTCAATATGAGACGTATGAAAATGCCCATAGAGCCAGTCCTGTATATGATGACCATCCGCAATTAGTTTATTATAAATCTTGCTTAAGACTTCTCTCTCCATTTTTATATCTTTTTCGAGAGATGGGTCGTGAATAATTCTCCTGGCTAAGTTACCTTTAGCTAGTGGATAACAAAAATCAGGAGCAGAATGGGTTATAATTGTATCAATTACTATTCCTAAAGCTGTTATTTCAGATAATAAATCTTGATTAAATATTGGAAATTCGTCTTTCCAATAGGTAGATAGTTCTTTTTTATGCCGAACTTTTCGATTTAATATTTCCTGTTCTCTATCAAATCGGTCTAATGACATAGCCCCTCCTATACACAATACAGTCTTTCCTGAAACTTTAACAATAGAATAATCCGGAATAGTTTTCATTCGTGGAAAATCAATCAATTTATTCTTGAAATACAATG
>NZ_JAEPKU010000090.1 GCF_016652235.1 Dysgonomonas sp. Marseille-P4677 | reverse complement strand
CCAGAACTAAGCAAGTGGAAATAAAACACGACCCTAAAGCCAATATGTTGATAGTGAAAGGAGGTAGTCTCACATGCGTTCCACCCGGTTATAGAAGGTAACAGTTTGAAAAAATAGATAAACTGTTACATTTGTTACTTTTTTCTAATAACTTTTTAGCTCTTTGAAATAGTTGTAGTCATATAAAAAAGCCTCCGGAAATATATCCGAAGGCTTCTCTTCCTAAAAATATAAACCTAAAATATCTTATTTGAAATAAGAAGCATCTGTAAGTTTGAATTCTGCTTCACTGTCTTCTCGTATAGACAGGTTAATAGAATCCCATTGTGTAGGCCAACCGCCAAATATAGCGCCTAGTCTTATTATTTTAATAGAATGAGGCCCTTTCGCCAAAGCGATAGACTTGTCGCTACGTGAGAAACGACGAGCGGTGCCATTATTGTCTTTTTCATTCGAAATAAACAGATTGCCATCGATCCATAATTCGCAATCGGTATTGAAATAATATACTCCATCTTTAGGTATATTTATATAGCCTGTAAGTATAGAAGAATAGAAATCGTCAGGATATAATTCCATATAACCCATCATACGATGTTTTGCTTCTTGAGGTGTAGCAACTTGTTCTGTTTCAGTCACCGTTTTGTTTTCCAGTTCAGCTACCGTTTTTGTATAACCTTTGTAATGCTCTACATGAAGTCCTGGTTTTGCATCTTTCGCTTTCTCTATTGCAGGAGCATAAGTCTGCTTTTCTAGTATAATGGTGCGTACCGGGCTCATCTTTTCAGAAACAAGTACCGAGCGTAATTTCAATGTGGTATTTTCTGTAAACGTGAGAGGTGAAGTATACACCTCAGAGTTGAGCGTTGGTTCACTACCATCGGTTGTATAGACTATTTTAGCCGGTTCTGATGTTTTAAACTCAAGTGTTTTCTGATCTGTGAATGCTATAAAGTTGCAAGAGAAAGGAGCGCTGATAGAATCTCCCCAATAACTGATTGTATAAGGGCCCTTGTCCTCAGGAATAGGGATATAATAATTTATATTGTGCATATCGAGGCGTACGCGCTGATTGTCTATGCGACGTTCAAAGTCTTTATAGTCTTTTTTAGCTTTTGGAGACCATGTCAATTCAGACAGAGCGATCAGACGGGGATAGATGTCATACTCTTTGTCCATATCAGTATATTTGTATTCACACCATATATTGACTTGCGCTCCTAGTATATGATGTTCTTTATCTTCCGCTATTTTTTCAGGAATAGGTTCGTAGTTATATACCTTCTCCAATGTAAGCAATCCGCCAATAGTAACAGGTAGTAATTTAAGGTCGCCTTGATATTTGTCTAAGTACATCCAAGGAGCCGGAGTCATAATAACGTCGTGCCCCATATTTGCAGATGCTATACCTCCTTCTTCTCCGCGCCAGCTCATTACAGTCGCACTAGGAGCAAGCCCTCCTTCTAAGATTTCGTCCCAGCCTATCATTTTCTTATTGTTTTTCACTAAGAATTTCTCTATCCGTTGCACAAAGTAGCTTTGAAGCCTTTCTTCGGCAGTATGTTCTTTGTCGGTTTTTAGTCCTAGCTCTTTAATCCTGGCTTGACATTTAGGGCAATCTTTCCAGCGCAGTTTTGGACACTCATCGCCACCTATATGGAAATACTCACTTTCGAATAGAGGGATAACTTCCGAGATTACATTCTCTAGGAATTCGAAAACAGAATCATTACCGGCACAAAATACATCTGTTGCAACTCCCCAAACGTTTCTAACTTCGATAGGTTGTCCTGTGCAAGATAGTTCCGGATAACCATTTAGTGCCGCAACCGCATGTCCGGGAAGTTCTATTTCCGGTATTACTTCTATAAAGCGTTCTTTAGCATATGCGACAATCTCTTTAACCTGATCTTGTGTGTAGAAAAAAGGACCGTAAGTATTCCCTTCACCTTCGGTACGAACAGCACCCATCTCTGTGAGTTTAGGATATTTCTTTATCTCTATACGCCATCCTTGGTCGTCGGTCAGGTGCCAATGAAACCTGTTGATTTTGAACATTGCCAATACATCCAATTGTTTCTTTATAGCATCTACGTCAGAGAAATGGCGGCATACATCAAGATGCATACCACGATATTTGAAACGTGGTTCATCTTTAATTGTGACAGCTGGAATATTCCATGCTATGTTATTTACTATTGTCGGACTTTCTATCTCGGCAGGAAGTAATTGCATTACGGTTTGCATTCCGTAGAATAATCCCTGAGCAGTATTAGCTTGTATATCTATACCTTTATCTGTTACATCCAGTAGGTAGCCTTCGTCGTTTATCGACAAATCTTTATCTATACTTAAATTAATATAATCAGATGCAGGTTTCTCTTTTACAGATTTAAGTGTGTAGCCGGTTGATTTATTTATTTTAGTAGAAAAATAAGCTGAAACTTTCTCTACTTCGTTATCATTCGCTACGAAAACAGTGCTCTTTGATAAATTGAATACTCCTTCTTTTTTCGTTAACTCAAGAGGGAGAGGTGTGATGTTTATACCCTGGTTATAAACTTTTTCCACTTTTGGTTCGTTTCCTCCGCACGATATTAATAGTGTGAGAGCCAGCGAAAACAATGGGATTATTTTTTTCATAAGTATAACGATTTTATTAAATTAGTTTAACATTGAATGCAAATATAAGAATCGTTTGGCTTAAATGTATCTTAAGTATGTTAATTAACATTTGTGATTTTGCAAGCCTCGTATTTAACACTTCTTGCCGTTGTTTGTTGCTTAACAAGAAAGATCTCATTTCTTTATACAACCTTATCTATTGCTTAGTTATTATGTAACAATATTGTAAGTGATTTGTACTGTAAAATTTAAAGAAATATATGTACAAGAAAACTTATTCTATGCTTAAACAACATAATTATCTAACTAAAACTATTTTTGCTTTATTCTTATTAGTATCAGCAAATACTTTGTCGGCCCAAACTATAATAAAGGGGTTGGTAAAAGATGCAAAAACACAAGAGACATTACCCGGTGTAGCTATTTCCGTGAAGAATTCGACTACCGGAGCGATAACAGATGAAAACGGAGGTTATCAGCTAAATGTCTTGCCGGGGAAATATACTCTTGTTACCTCCTATATATCATATCAGCCTTTAGAGATTACAGATATAGAAGTAAAAAAAGGGGAGCCCACTATTGTAGATATTCCCATGATAGAATCAGAACATGCATTAGGAGAAGTATATGTTGTAGCTATAGGACGTATCAATTCAGAAATTTCATTATTGAGTTCGATCCGCAAATCGAATGCGGTAGTAAGTGGCGTTTCTGCTCAGCAAATATCGAAAAGTCAGGATAGAGACGCATCGGAAGTAATCAGGCGAATTCCCGGAATATCTATTATGGACGATAAATTTGTTGTTGCTCGTGGGCTTTCGCAAAGATATAATAATGTATGGGTGAATAATAGTACTATTCCGAGTTCAGAAGCAGATACAAGAGCATTCTCTTTTGATATTATCCCTAGTTCCCAGATTGAAAATATAATGATAGTAAAGTCTCCTCAACCGGAATTGCCATCCGATTTTTCAGGAGGATTTATAAAAGTAGAAACAAAGGGTATACCTAGCGAGAATTCGATACAGGTGAACTATGGAATAGGGATCAATACACAAACTCAATTTAAAGACTTTAAATATAGTAAGGGTAGTGGTACTGACTTTCTTGGATTTGATAACGGATTGAGAAGTTTGTCGGGTAGTGTTTCTTCAGGACGTATTGATAACAATAATAAAGATCAGGTAAATAATTTGGCTAAAAATGGGTTTAATAATGACTGGACTGTGAAAACAAAGAATCCTCTACCTGATCAGCGCTTCGGGTTTGTTCTAAATCGAAAATATACCGGTAAAGATAATAGTCTATGGGGGCTTATCACTGCTTTGAATTACAGTAATACGAGTAAAACATATACTGATATGGAAAATTCCCGGTATGGGGTTTATGATTCGAACAATGATAAACCTTATTTTACATTCAAATATACGGACAATCAATATAATAATGATGCTAGAATAGGGGCTTTAGCCAATCTGATCTATATGCCGAATGAAAAACATCGTTTCGAATTCAGGAATATAGTGAACCAAATAGGGAAAAACAGATATACTGATCGCGAAGGCTATCAGAATACAAGTGGTTTTTACGGACAGCGAAAAGCAGAATACATTTATAGCAGTCGTTTGGCATATTCCGGTCAGTTTGCAGGAAAGCATACTTTGACACAAAGAGATAATCTTGATTGGGTTTTAGGATTTTCGTACAGTAATAGAAATCAACCGGACAGACGCATAATTAACTGGGAAGAGAATGGATATCCGGGAGATGCACATTATAAGGAATTCCAAATAGATCAAAATGATATAACGCGAGATTTTAATAAATTAAATGAGTATAATTATACTCTATCAACAAATTACACCCATGACTTTACTTTCGACAGTGGGTTCAAACCTTCCGTTAAGGCTGGTATATATGCTGAATATCGTGATAGAAGTTATAATACAAGATTTTTCAAATACCGTTGGATTCCGGAGAATTTACCAGAAGACTTTTCTTACCGTAATGTTTATACTCAAATACTGATTCCTGACAATTATGGAGCTGATAAATTATATGTCTATGACGATACCGAGCGATTAAATGACTATTCGGGAACAAACGAACAAATGGCCGGATATGTAGGATTTAATATTCCTTATAACGAGTTTAATATTTATGCCGGAGTACGTTTAGAGCATAATAAAATGTCGTTGAAGAGTTATACAACTATATTGGGTGATAAGTCTAAGACTACCGATTATAGCTATACTGATATATTTCCATCTTTGAACGCATCCTATAATCTAACAAATGATCATTTAGTAAGGCTTGCTTATGGCCGTTCAACAAATAGACAAGAGTTCAGGGAAATATCATCTTCCTCTTATTACGACTTCGACTTGTTTAGTTTCGTGGCAGGAAATCCAGATTTGAAGCCTGCATATATCGATAATTTCGACCTTCGGTACGAATTCTATCCTTCTAATTCCGAGATATTTTCATTAGCTTTTTTCTACAAACATTTCAAAGATCCTATCGAATGGACTTATCTGGATGGTGGCGGTACATATATCTATACATTCAGAAATGCGAACAAGGCTAATAATTATGGAGTTGAGGTGGATATAAAGAAAAAACTTGATTTCATCGGATTAAGAGATTTCTCCTTGACCTTTAATGGTTCACTTATCAAAAGTAAGGTGAAATTTGAAGAGAATTCAGGGGCAAACCACGATCGCCCAATGCAGGGACAGTCTCCTTATCTGATAAATGCAGGAGTGTTTTACCAAAATGAAAATTTGGGTCTAAATTCGACATTATTATACAATATTATAGGTAAGCGTATTGTAGGTATAGGACGTGTTTCATCCACCTCAGGTTCATCAATAAATAATGATATTCCCGATATGTATGAAATGTCAAGAAATGTGCTTGACTTGATTGTAACTAAAAAGCTGGGACAACATATAGAAATAACAGCAGGAATAAAAGATATACTTGCCTCAAAAGCTAAATATGCACAATTCCCTAAGTTCATTGATAAAGAAGGGAATACACATGAAAGAGAGCAGGTAACAAAAGAATTTAGAACAGGCCAGAATATATCGTTAACAGCTAAGTATTCTTTTTAAATAACTAATAAACAGATATATTAATTATAAAAATCTTTTAATAATATTCAATATGAAAGCTTTAAATTTATTCGGAAAATTATTTTTAGTAACATCTATTGCTTTGTTGTCGGCATGTTCTGATAACAACGACGATCCTGTTACAGGTGGCGGAGGAGAAGGTGAAAAGGAACAGATATTGTTCAAGAATGGAACAGAACTTGGTAATGGAGAGCAAAGTTTTGTAATTAAGGAGAATCATACAATAAAGAAAGGTACCTATGTAATGAAAGGATGGGTATATATCGAAGATGGAGCCACATTGACAATTGAGCCGGGAACAGTGATTAAAGGAGATAAGGATACTAAGGCTGCCTTGATAGCTAGAAGAGGCGGAAAGTTGATTGCTAAAGGAACAATCACTGAACCAATCGTATTTACCTCTAACCAACCAAAGGGAAGCCGTAAACCGGGAGACTGGGGTGGTGTAATATTATGTGGTAGAGCTAAAAATAATGCGGATATTACAGTCGGTATGCGTATTGAGGGTGGCGTAGATGCTTTTCATGGTGGAAACAACGATAATGACAATTCCGGTATAGTTAGCTATGTGAGAATTGAATATGCAGGTTATCCATTTGCTACCGATCAGGAAATAAACGGGTTCACAATGGGGTCAGTAGGTAGAGGTACACAAATCGATCATGTGCAGGTTTCTTATTCTAATGACGATTCTTTTGAATGGTTTGGCGGTACAGTGAATGCAAAATATCTGGTAGCATATCATGGTTGGGATGATGACTTTGATACAGATAACGGATATTCAGGTAAATTACAATTTCTATTAGGTATAAGAAATCCTAAGATAGCAGATCAATCATTGTCTAATGGTTTCGAGTCGGATAATAACTCTAACGGTACAACTGACGAACCGTATACTAAAGCAGTATTTTCAAATGTAACACTAATTGGTCCGATGGGACAAGCTGACGATTTTACCAATACGACTCAATATATAGCCGGTGATGGTCTGAATCCGAATAATGGTTCTCGACTTGGTGTATTTCAGGCAGCCATACAAATCCGCCGCAATTCTCGCTTGAATTTATTTAATTCTATAGCAACCGGATATCCTGTAGGTTTGATTTTAGATAATCAGAACGGGACGACTCAGAAATGGGCGACAGATGGCATTCTGAAACTACAGAATAATGTATTTGCCGGTATGGGTATTCTTGGTGCTGATATAAATAAACAAGCACCGACTTGGACGGATCAGCTATCTACAAACGGAACAGCAGTTACTGATGCGACTAAAGCTTCATTCTCTAGTACTTTCTTCAAATTGGCGAGTAATAACAATAAGTCTTTGGCTAGTATTGCAGATCTGAAACTAAAACAACCAAGTAGTAAAGCAACTAATCCAAATTATGGTCCGGTTGCAGGTAGTCCAGCTTTAGGTCTGGGTTCGTTTACAGATGCTTTATTAAACGACTCTTTCTTTACAAAAGTAAATTACTCAGGAGCATTTTCAAGCGATTCTAATTCAGATAACTGGTTATCAGGTTGGACTAATTTTGACCCTCAAAACACTACATATTAATAGATATTCGATTTTCTTAATAGGGCGACCCTTATGAGTTGCCCTATTATAATTTTTATATACAGATATTTAATTTTGTTTATGGACACCTATCCAAGTCAATTTCTTCCATACATACTCTAATGGACCATGTTTGTGGTTCTTCATCCACCAACAAGAGAAAGAATATTGTAGTAAGAATAAAATAATACCGAGCAAAAACGAATAAGTAATACCTAATTTATTATGCAAGCCTAATCCCCAATTATAAAATAAAAATGATCCGACTATAGATTGCATGATATAATTGGTAAGTGTCATTTTACCATATGGACGAAGTCTATCAAGCAGTTTGTGCCCTTTTATTGTCTTGTAATAAACTAATATTATTAGTGCTACAAGAAATGACATAAAAGCCAGATTGGACAATGATTTTACAATCAAAGCAAGTGGACTCAATATTGCTTTATTTTCTATAAAGTTAGGTATTAGACTAACTAATCCGTTAAGTGGGAAGAAGCAAATGACTGCTATAATAAGTGTTTTGATCCAAAAAGAGATGTTCTTTTCGTTATATATAAACAATCCTGCTTTGCCGATAATCATTCCAAACATAAATAATGCAGGGGTTTGAAAGAAGCGGGCATTTTCCCAAGCCCATGTCAAGCTAGCGAGTTGACCATCCCACAGATTCATCTTTACCGTTTCCAGAAAGGTGCCATTACTTTGTACAGCATATGCTTGTCCAAAATAATAATTAGCTAAAGGTATTTCTGGTATGTGGTCAGGGTTTAGCAAAGCATAAATTAGTTTACCCCATTCCATAGGTTGTAGCATTAGTATAATTGCTATAATTGCAACTGTCTTTATTTTGAGTCGAGCGACGAATATTAATGAAATCCCAACAATGGAATAAAGTACAAGTATTTCACCCGTAAAAAACATAGCATTGATATTTCCCCATATAAATAGTAGGAGTAATCTCCATAGAAAACGCAACCTGAAATCGCTTCCTCTTTTTAGCTGATTATTGTCCTGAATAAAAAAGCTAAAACCAAATAAAAGAGCAAAAATACCATAAGCTTTTCCACCGAACAAGAAAAATAGAGAATCCCAGATTGTTTTATCCGTAAACTTCAAAAAAGAGCTATCTGTTTCGGGAAAGGAATAAAAATTGAAGTGTTCGATGCAATGAAGCAATAGGATTCCCATAATAGCAAATCCTCTGAGTGCATCGGCAACGTCGATCCGTTGTTGTGTGTTGGTCATGATATAAATTTATTTTATTTTAAGGCCGCAATGTATTATTATTTTTTCAAAATGAGGTAGAATATTTATTCAATCTAGATGTACTATTTCGTCTTTATTTATTCTTATGATTCTTATCCTAATATCTCCATCAATGCCATACAAGCTGTCTCTACATTCGGAATATGCTGAACGCTTACCGAACGTTTTCCGTTACGCTCTTTAAGTTCGCAGCTACGGGGGTATTTCTGTATATAGTTCAATAGCTTGTCGAAGGCTTTCGATTGATAATATGGAGAATCAGGGTTTGAAATAAGGAATAGGCTCATGCGTCCACCCTTCAGTACTACTTTTTCTATACCAAGTGCTTTTGCTAGAATTCTCAGACGTACAACTGTGATCAACTCCCGACCCTCGAGTGGTATTTTACCGAAACGGTCTTCGAGGCGTAAAACAAAGTTTTGAATATCTGTCTCACGTTCCATATTATCTAATTCGCGATACAAGGTAATACGTTCCGAATCGTTTGGTATATATGTAGCAGGGAAAAGAAGTTCGAGATCACTTTCTATCTGTACATCGTCTACAAAGTTGTCTCCGGCAATCTTTTCATCACCTTCCGCTTCGTGATAAATATCTGCAAATTCGTCATTTCTCAGTTCATTGACAGCCTCCGTCAATATCTTCTGATATACTTCATAGCCTAAGTCTGCAATGAATCCGCTTTGCTCGGCTCCAAGTAAATTCCCTGCACCACGGATATCCAAATCCTGCATAGCAATATGAAAGCCATGTCCCAATTCCGAAAAATTTTCAATAGCTTGTAAACGCCGCCTTGCTTCGGGTGTCAGGGTATGTAGAGGAGGAGCGAGGAGATAGGCAAATGCTTTCTTATTACTTCTTCCTACACGTCCACGAAGTTGGTGTAAGTCGCTTAGTCCGAAGTTCTGAGCGTTATTTACAATAATTGTATTTGCATTTGGTATATCAATACCCGATTCTATAATAGAGGTAGCAATCAGTACATCGTATTCGTGATTTACAAAATCAATAATTATCGACTCCAGTTTTGCGGGGTCCATTTGTCCGTGTCCTACAACTACTCGGGCATCAGGAACTTCTCTCTTAATAATCTCCTCCAGCTCGTAGATGTTTTTTATTCGGTTGTTGATAAAGAAAACCTGGCCGTTACGACTCATTTCAAACTCAATGGCTTCGCGTATGATTAGCGGATCGAATGTATGGACTTCCGTTTGTATTGGATAGCGGTTTGGTGGAGGTGTCGTAATAGCAGATAGGTCGCGTGCGCCCATCAGAGAGAATTGTAAAGTACGTGGTATAGGTGTCGCGGTCATAGTTAGCGTATCCACATTCGATTTCATCTGTTTCAACTTCTCTTTTACTGCCACGCCAAATTTTTGCTCTTCGTCTATTATTAATAAGCCGAGGTCTTTAAACTGTATATCTTTACTTACAATGCGGTGGGTACCTATTAGTATATCTACTTTTCCATCTTTCAGGTCATTTAATGTTTCTTTGATCTGATTGGCAGAGCGTGCCCGACTAATATACTCTACCCTGCAAGGGAAATCTTTCAATCTGTCTCTGAATGTTTGGTAATGCTGATAAGCAAGTACTGTTGTTGGAACTAATACAGCAACTTGTTTATTATCAGTTACGGCTTTAAAAGCTGCCCGTATGGAAACTTCTGTTTTTCCGAAGCCAACATCTCCGCAGATGAGTCTGTCCATCGGCTTACTATTTTCCATATCATGTTTCACATCAGCAGTAGCTTTTACCTGATCGGGTGTATCTTCGTAAATAAAAGAAGCCTCCAATTCATGTTGTAAAAATGAGTCAGGTGAAAATTTATAACCTTCTTCTTGTCTGCGTTTTGCATATAGTTGTATCAGATCGCGGGCAATATCTTTAACCTTGCTTTTGGTCTTTTCTTTAATCTTATTCCATGCTCCTGTACCCAGTTTGTTGATACGCGGCGGCTCACCTTCTTTTCCTCTATATTTTGATATCTTATGCAGAGAATGGAGTGATACGAATATTGAATCGTTATTGAGATATATTAATTTGATTAACTCCTGCATTTTTCCATTCATATCCGAACGAACAAGCCCTCCAAACTGTCCCACACCATGATCTATATGCACTATGTAATCCCCAATCTGAAATTGTTGCAGTTCTTTAAGCGACAGTGCAAATTTACCCGAACGTACCCGATCCGATTTCAGATTGTATTTGTGATATCTGTCAAATAATTGGTGATCGGTGAAACAGCATATTTTTAGAGTTTCGTCAGTGAAACCCTCCGATAATGTCCTCTCTACAGGGACAAAACTAATATTATCACCTCGATCTTCAAAAATAGATTGAAGGCGTTTGTGCTGCTTTTCGCTATCACTTAATATATAGATTTTAAAGTTTTCTCCTATATATTTATGCAAGGTCTCACTTATCAGGTCGAAATTTTTGTGAAATGGAGGTTGTATATTTGTTTCGAATTCTATTGTTGCAGAAGGTACACCTTGTACTCGCGAACCGAAATGAATGTGTGTGAAATCATTTATAAGAGTAGAGTATTCTTCTCTAAGAGTAAGCTTATTTTGTAAATCTTTTTCGTATTCGGGATTTTCTAGAATAGTAGAATCATTGTAGACCGATTCTATTTTTTCTTCAGCCCAAGCAAAATCTTTAAATCCAATAATTGTATCTTTCGGTATTAATTTGAGGAGCGATTCACGATCCAGATTCGACTTTTGCATGTCAGGAATGATCTGAACCTGTTGCAACCTCTCTTTCGATAATTGAGTTTCTATATCAAATGTACGTATCGTGCTAACTTCATCTCCGAAAAAATCGATACGGTATGGAAATTCATATGAAAAAGAGAATACATCCAATATGCTTCCTCTAATGGCATATTGTCCGGGTTCATATACATAGTCCACATATTCGAAACCAAACGAATCGAGCATCTCAGATACAAAGCCTCTGTCTATTTCCTCATTCACTTTAATATGAATTGTATTCTTTTCCAGAATGCTTTTCGCTACAACTTTTTCTGCTAACGCTTCCGGATAGGTCACGATGATGAGATGTTTATCCTCAGTTTGCAATTTTCCTATAACCTCAGTTCTAAGAATCTCGTTTGCCGGATCTATTTGTCCATATTTAATTGCTCTTTTATAAGCAGATGGGAAAAATAATACATTATCCGAATCAAGTATTTGAATGAGGTCGTGATAAAAGTATCCGGCACTTTCTGAATCGTTTAATACATACAAAAAACATTTATCTGTTTTATGATATATTGCTGACGCAAACATTGTCGACGATGATCCTTGCAATCCCTTAGCGTAAATCCTGTTGTGTTTGGATAAAGAAGCGGCTACGGCCGATATATTTTTATGGGTTTCAAAAACCTCCTGAAGAGCAGATAGTTTCAACTTAATAGTATTTTTTATTTTTGGAGTACAAAATTAATAAATCTCAGATTAAAAAAGAACACATTAACTCACCTTATTATCTTTTAAATAAAGAAAAATAAGATGATTAGTTTCGGCTCTTTAATCAGTTTGTCGGTATAATTACATACTAACTGCATATTTTAGCAAATTCGATAATAGTTGCTTTCTTAAAGCATTTATTTATACCTTTGCTCTCCGGTTTGTAAAACTAAAACATTTAAAATTATGTCTACATATACAGAAGATAATCGAAAGGTTACGACTCGTCGCCTGATTGAAATGAAACAGCGCGGCGAAAAAATATCAATGCTTACAGCATATGATTATTCTATGGCTTCAATTATAGATCAGGCAGGAATGGATGTTATTTTAGTTGGAGATTCGGCCTCTAATGTGATGGTCGGAAATATAACTACATTACCGATGACTCTCAATCAGATGATATATCATGGGCGTGCTGTAATGAATGGAGTTAAACGTGCGTTGGTAATTGTAGATATGCCATTTGGTACAGTATCCGGCGATCCTCTTAAGTCTTTGGAAGCAGCTATTCGTATGATGAAAGAAACCGGAGCAGATGCACTAAAAATAGAAGGTGGGGAAGAGGTTATTCCCGATATAAAGAAAATAATTGATGCAGGTATTCCCGTAATGGGACATTTAGGGTTGATGCCTCAGTCTATTAATAAATACGGTACGTATAATGTACGAGCAAAAGGGCAAGAAGAGGCCGATAAACTTCTGAAAGACGCTTTACTACTTCAGCAAGTAGGTTGCTTTGGCATGGTTTTGGAAAAAATTCCGGCCGAACTGACAAAAAAAGTATCGACACAACTTACTATCCCTACCATAGGTATCGGAGCTGGTCCCGACGCTGACGGGCAAGTGTTGGTAATGCACGATATGTTAGGTATTAATAAAGATTTTTCTCCAAAGTTTTTGCGCCGTTACGCAGACTTGCATACTGCAATTACAGGTGCTGTCCAGAGTTACATCAAAGATGTGAAGTCTAAAGATTTCCCTAATGAAGGAGAGAGTTATTAAGAGATAAAGAAAAGAAATGAAAGTATGTATAGCCGAGAAACCAAGTGTAGCACGCGAAATAGCCAGTATCTTAGGGGCAAATGCCCGTAGAGATGGGTATTTTGAAGGCAACGGCTATCAGGTAACATGGACGTTCGGGCACTTTTGTACCTTGAAAGAGCCTCACGAGTATGCTCCTCAATGGAAACAATGGTCGCTGAATTTATTACCGATGATTCCTCCACGTTTCGGTATTAGGCTGATTGAGAACGAAGGTGTAAAAAAGCAGTTTGCTGTTATAGAGAAATTAATAGCCGAAGCCGATGAGGTTATCAACTGTGGTGATGCCGGACAAGAAGGAGAATTAATACAACGCTGGGTTATGCAAAAGGCTCAATGTAAGGCTCCTGTTAAACGTTTGTGGATATCATCGCTAACCGAAGATTCTATTCGGGAAGGATTTGATAAACTGAAAGATCAGGCTGTTTTTGACAAGCTTTACGAGGCGGGATTGTCCCGTGCTATCGGTGACTGGCTTTTGGGTATGAATGCAACCCGGCTTTATACTGTCAAATATGGACAAAACAGATCTGTTCTGTCCATTGGGCGTGTGCAAACCCCTACACTTGCTCTTATCGTAAATAGGCAACTCGAAATAGAAAACTTTAAACCAGAGCCATACTGGGAATTAAAAACTGTATATAGGGAAACTACTTTTTCGGCAACAAAAGGACGTTTTACCACAAAGGAAGAAGGGGAGCAATTTCTTGAAGAAATTAGATCTTCCGAATTTGAAGTAACAGATGTCACCACGAAGAAGGGGGAAGAACTTGCTCCACGTTTATTCGATCTTACTGCCCTACAGGTTGAGTGTAATAAGAAATTTGCTTTTTCGGCAGAAGATACATTAAAAACTATTCAGTCTCTCTACGAAAAGAAACTGACTACATATCCACGTGTAGATACTACATATCTGAGCGATGATATGTATCCCAAAGTTGCTCCGATATTGCGTGGTCTAGCGGGTTATGAAGCGCTTGCCAATCCTATATTAGCACAGCCTAAGATACCTAAATCGAAGAAAGTATTTGATAATAGTAAGGTTACAGACCACCATGCTATTATACCTACCGGGGTAAGAGCAAATAACATTTCGGCAGAAGAACGTAAGGTATATGACTTGATTACGCGTCGGTTTATAGCGGCATTCTATCCTAATTGTAAGATTGCTACAACAACAGTGCTTGGAGAAGCGGCAAAAATAGAATTTAAAGTAACAGGTAAACAGATACTCGAACCCGGTTGGCGAGTTGTATTCGAAAAGCCTGCGAATAACTCAAATCAGGAGGAAGAAGATGCAGAAAAAGAAGATGATAACTTACTTCCTGACTTTGTAAAAGGGGAAACAGGGCCGCATGTTCCTGCATTGAATGAAAAATGGACCCAACCACCCAAATACTATACAGAGGCAACCCTCTTACGCGCCATGGAAACAGCCGGAAAGTTGGTTGATGATGATGAACTGCGCGACGCTCTTAAAGAAAATGGTATTGGTCGCCCTTCTACACGTGCTGCTATTATAGAAACGTTGTTCAAGAGGAATTACATTCGAAAAGAGCGCAAAAACCTTTATGCAACACAAACAGGTATAGAACTAATAGGCACTATTAAAGAAGAGTTGTTGAAATCGGCAGAATTAACAGGCCTTTGGGAAAAGAAGCTTCGTCAGATAGAAAAGAACGAGTATGATCCGCGACAATTTATAGATGAATTAAAGCAGATGCTTACCGAAATAGTAACCAATGTAAAGAACGATTGGGGTAGCCGTATTACTATAGAAGAAGTAATAAAGGAAGAACCGGCAAAAGCCAAATCGAAAGCGTCGAAGGAGAAAAAGTTGACTACAGAAAGAAAGCCAAGAGCTAAAAAAGAAAAGAAAGAGGGAAATACAGTAATAAAAGAAAATGTCCTGCCTGAACAAAAACAAGACCCTATTATTTGCCCGTTATGTAAACGAGGAAATATTCTGAAGGGAAAGTCTGCTTATGGTTGTTCAGACTGGAAAAGTGGGTGTACATTCAGATTATCATTCGATGAGGTTGGTGGAGAATTGGATGAAAATGGATTAAGAATAGCTATTGAAAATAAATTTAAAGTTCAATAATAGAGTTTATCTAAACAAGATATTATAATATCTAATGTACAAGGACCTGTTTTTTCTTAAGCTTTCAAAATCCGAACAGCCCTACTTACAAGATCATCTACTTGAGCGATAGATTCTAAGCCAATTGTCATACTATGGATATTTGCTTCTTTAAATGCAAAATTCAATGATTGCTCACGCTCAGTATCTGCAATATGCTTACCTTCTCCGAATATCTTCATTCCGATTATCCCCTTACCGTTGTCCTTTGCCCGCTTCAACAATCCATTTATGGCTTCAGGCGTTCCGTCCATGTGCGATTGGAAAGGATTAATACGAGCCAGAATCACGTCTACCCATGGACTATCAACAGCTTCTTCCAAAGCATCCCAACTGTGGCAAGAAACACCAACCGATTTCAAAATTCCTTTTGATTTAGCTTCAGACAGAGTATCCATATAATAACTTCTGCTCTTAGTCCAGCCTTTATCTACTAAACAATGCATTAATAGAATATCAATATAGTCTGTTTCCAGATCTTTCCTATATCTATCCAAAGCTACTTCCACAGGTTGTATTTTTTTCGAATCATTGGGATGTGTCCATATTTTAGTACATAAAATCACATCTTCTCTAGGGAAGTTTTTTATCGCATTACCAACATATTTATGAGAACCATACGATTCAGCCATGTCAAAGTATCTTATACCTTGATCGTAACAATGCTGTGCCATTTTTACAAATTGATTCATACCTAATCTAGTCTGATTAGATCCATTGCTATAGCCAACAGTTCCCGTACCCAAACCAATACGAGGAATAGATATTCCCGTATTTCCGAGCTTTACCTGTTCAATAGACGGTCCATTGAACACCAGATTTGAAGGTTGGATTGCCAGCGCTTTACCAAATGCCAATCCTGCGACACCTAAAACTCCTGTCTTAATAAAATGACGTCTGTTAATATTTTTCATAACAATAGAATTTATATTGCCCAATGTAATGAATATTATGGATATATAAAATAAAGTTTGTATTTTGCTTAGCATAAAAAAATATAAATTCTGAGCTATGAATAAATTCCAGGTTTCTCTCAATTGCTTTCTTCTTGTTCTTACTTTCAATTGCCATAGTCAAAACAAATCTAATATTATAGCATCTGGTGCAAAAGTTGAAAAACTTGCTGATGGATTCAGCTTCACAGAAGGACCTGCTGTAGACAAAGAAGGGAATGTATATTTTACAGATCAACCCAACAATCTAATACTAAAATGGTCTACAGAAGGTGAACTCACAACCTTTCACAAAGATCCAGGACGAGCAAATGGACTTTATTTCGATCTTGATGGCTATTTACTTTCATGTTCTGATGCCGAAAATGAACTTTGGAGTATCGATATTGAAGGTAATCACAAGATACTGATCTCTGATTTTGAAGGAGCAAAGCTAAATGGTCCTAACGATTTATGGGTGCATCCTTCCGGAGGGATTTATTTCACCGATCCTCTGTATAAGAGAAATTATTGGACACGCAATCCGGAAATGCAACAACCCGGAGAATATGTTTATTACCTGGCTCCCGATAGAGAAAAACTGATAAGAGTAGAGACTGATTTGAAAAAGCCGAATGGTATTATCGGTACACCAGATGGCAAACGACTGTATGTAGCTGATATAGGTGCAGACGAAACTTATGTCTATGATATAAAAAAAGATGGAACTCTCAGCAATAAAAAATTATTTACTTCGCTCGGATCCGATGGGATGACTATCGATTCGATGGGGAATATTTATCTTACAGGAAAAGGAGTCTCTGTATTTAATCCACAGGGAGAGCAAATAGAACATATTCCTATAGAGGCCAATTGGACAGCAAATATTTGTTTTGGAGGTAAGGATATGAAGACATTATTTATTACAGCATCTCAATATTTATATAGTTTACAAATGAATGTTGGAGGCGCAAGATAACTCAATTTTTTATCAGACGTTTTACATGGCCATATTTTATAGGATGAAAATATAACTAAGTTTTTTATTCGAACTTCAGTCTGTATTAGCAAAGGGCGATCATTTATGATCGCCCTTTGCTAATATTATTCATTTTTGACATCCGATACGTTAGTTTGTAACTGGTTTATTATTAGGTTTATAA
>NZ_JAEPKU010000089.1 GCF_016652235.1 Dysgonomonas sp. Marseille-P4677 | reverse complement strand
TAGGAGCGCTTCCCTTATAAGGAGCTCTTTATCCAAGTTCGCCATTATAAAGCTATTCAGGGCTTCTTGGTTATCACTTTGTGCTAGTTGTACAAAGTGATTATCGAGTAAAAGGTCTTCTACTTTATCGTAATTTATCATCTAGGAGGTTTGACATTTTTATATAATACAATCGAAGATTGATTTTGTAATCAATCTTGCATACTTTTTTCCCTTTTTTTGAAATTAGTGTATATGGACAAATAGAATAAGAAGAATTAGTAAGTCTTTACTATTCTCCTTTCCTCTCGCTTTTACTATTGCCCGATGCAGTAGATTCCTAGCGGCCTGATCTGACAATGCCATTATCTGGGATATTTCTTCATAGTCCATTTGGTGCATGAAACGTAAGTAAATAATTTCTTTTTGTCGGGGAGTTAGTATAGACAAGATGTTTTTTATCCGGAGTTTGATATCTTCCTGCTTTTCCAATTCTTCTATTTCATCTGTTATAACTGAGTATTTTAGATCAAAATCGATTTGTTCAAAATCAGTGTGTCGATTCTCTACTTTTTTTATGTTAAGAAAAGCATTTCGTACAGATCGTAAAAGAAATGGCTTAATTGTAGACGAATCATTAATTAAATTAGGATTAGTATATAGTCGAACAAAAATATCTTGGATAATATCCCTTACTTTCTCAGATTCTATACCGAGACTTATTCCATAAGGGTACAGCATATTATAGCTCAGTCTATAAAAATCGGAAAAAGCATTTATATCTCCATTTATAAATGAAAGCCAATAGTCCGATAGGGTGTCTTTTTTATTTATGGATGGAGAAGGCATTGTCAATATTTATAATTAAAAACAATGCAAATATAATAAACTGTTTTTTGAACAAACTGTTTTTTATCACTCTTATTTTGAGGAGGAGATACCACTCGCTTATTATACTATTTGATAAATACTTTTCGTAATAGATTTTCCTGATATTCTGATTTTTTCAAATTTTATTCAGATAAAATTTGAGTACTATGATAAAAAATCAAATATTTAACCATTGCTGTCCAATTCAGACTTGGTTTGTCTGAGTTCGTTAGGAGACATGCCGAATCTTTCTTTAAATAGCTTGTAAAAAGTAGAACTGGAGGCAAATCCTGCTTCGTACATAATCTGATTTACAGGAGCAGATTCATTTACTATCAGCTGTAGTCGTGCGTAATCTAATCTGTAATGATTGATATATTCAAGGAAGGTTTTACCTGTTTCGGCTTTAATGGCATCAGTTAAATAGCTTCGATTAGTATTAAGTTGCTCGGATAAATCTTCTCTCGTTAGATTCGGATTTTTAAATATCTCACTTTCGTTTATATAGGTTTCTATTTTCTTGAATAATTGTAACTCTTTACTATCGGACTCTGGTGATTCTTGTTTCTCCATAAAGAATCTTTTTTCCTTAGAGGTATATTTATCTAACTCTATATATTGTTTAAAAAGATTTTTATTCTTGTCTTTAATTTTCTTATTGCTCCGCTTAATAAGAAATAAAATTATGAAAAGAAGGATTAAAATGGCAACCAATCCAATGTTGATAGCTCGACTTTTTTCGAGTCTGGCTTTATCTTTATCTCTTTCTATTGCAATCTTTTCTAGTTCATAAGTTTTGGTTAATTGAGCAATTTGTAATGGCAGGTTTATTTGATTGATAGAATCTTGATATTGCGTCCATTCCTTTTGTAAAAACAATGCTTCTTTAAATTTCCCCAGCTCTTCAAGAGCTGTTATTCTTAATTTTATAATACGATCATCCAGATATTTCTGTGGCTGCTCTTCTGTAAAGTATTTTGATGCAGAATTTAAATAATGCAAAGCTTTATCATATTCTTTCTGTAAGAGGTAATATTCTCCCCACGTACAATTTACGGTTTCATATGTAGACCTTAATGATTCATTATATGGTATTTGATTTATTTTATCCAAAAAAAATTTTACTTTCGATGCATTTTTTATGCAAACATATATAGAAGCATAATTATTATAATTTAGAATTTTTAGATCGCTAATAAAAGGTTCCTGTAGTTCATTTTCATGTCGAGCTATTAGTTTATCCATCGTAGCACAAGTTTCTAGAGCTTTATCATATTCTTTGTTATTGGTGTAGGCTACTATAAGATAGTAATATAAAATTAGTTTTTGGAATGGGATAGGGGCTTTATCCAATTTTGATTGTTCTATTCCTTGAAGGACTGTTTTTTTTGCAAGATCATAATTATTTGTAGCCAAATAAGCTTCTGTCAATAAACCGTAGTCAACAAATGTATAAGGTGCATTTTTGCTTTCCAGGTAAAGCTTAATGTAATGTATTGCCAATTCATAGTAACCATAGAAAAGATATATTCGACCAATATAGAAGTATGTCTTATTCGGATTTTGAATATCATGTTCTGAATATATCCAATTAGCCAGTTCCCCATAATATATAGTGCTATCGAGGTTGTTTTGAAGCATAAAACATTTAGATAGTAAACTTTTACTTTCAGCCAAATATCTTATGTTTTTTTGTTTTAGGGCTTCTTCTTCAACTCTTCTTGCAATCTTAAATAATTCGTCTGTTTCAAGATGTAGGTTTGCTAGTTTAAACAATAATTCTAGTTTTTTTTCTCCGTTAGCTTTTTCTATCTCCAAATTTAGGCTGTCAATTTTAGCCATTTGAGAGTATGATTGTATACTCAAAGAAAAAACAATTGAGGTAATTATAAGCCTAATTTTATGAATGTTCATGTGTATACTATTTGGGCGAGCGAAGATCGTAAAAAAAGAATAAATAAGAAACGATATTTGCTTTTTTAAGTATGCTGTGATTCAAATGTTTGCTTGTTGCGGATAAAGTATTGCGCTCTTAGGAATATGCTTTTTGTTATTATGGAGTTCTTTTTGCGATGATAGGAGTTGCTCTGATATTATGATTAATATATTTGTCCGCCAATAAAATCAAATTTTACAAAACTACCATTAAGATTAATATGATAATGAAAAGACAAAATTGTTTTATAATACTTCTTGTATTATATTGTTTACCCTTCACTGGTATATATGCGCAAGTTACAATTGGTTCAGGGCTTGCTCCCAATAAAGGTTCTATTTTAGATCTGAAAGAATATAAGTCAGTAGATTCAAATAAAACAACAGCAACAAAGGGGTTGATGCTACCACGTGTTGAACTTACAGATTTTACCAATCTATATCCTATGTTTTTAGAAGATAATGACTATAAAGAGAATAATGCAGGGAAAAAAGATTCAGAAGATGCATTGCATACAGGATTGACAGTCTATAATATATCTAAAGATTATTGTAAGGAAGTGTATCCTGGTGTATATGTATGGAATGGGCAAGAGTGGATATTAGTAGGGGAGTACCCTTTTCCTGCTGAAGTTGATATGTTGGTTGATGATCGAGATCCCGCTAATGTTCAGAAATACAGAATTGGTAAGTTTGGAGATGCCGGTTGGTGGATGCTCGAAAATCTGAGGGCGACTACATGGCCTAAAAATAGTACCGAAGGTGTAGATGTTGGCGATCTAGTTTTGGAAAAACCTGTTACTGTATCAATTGATCCTGTATATAAACCTACATATTATTATCCCAAAGAAGATCCTGCAGACCTAGCGGCTAACCCTCATCATGGCTATATGTATAGCCTGCATGCAGCATTAAGAATTACTCATGCAAATTTTCTTGATAATACATTTGAACTATCAGGTAGACAAGGTATTTGTCCGGATGGATGGAGATTGCCTACATGGGATGATTGGAGGAAATTGGCTTTTTCAAAAGAGAAAAATTCTACAATTGTTGATGGAGAAGTATACTTAAATCCTTGTAAATATGCACATAGTGATATTAATGTAAATACAGGGGTAAATATGATTTCTATGGAAGATTCACCCAAAGGAAAAAGTCGTATTCCAGACCATGGAGGGTTTAATGGTAACCTACTAGGAAGAATTACTTCCGATCGAGGTTCTATTGAAGTTGGCTCTCTCGCTTATTTTTGGTTAGGTCATAGAGATACAACATTAGGTAACCCTTTTACAGGAGCATTAGCAGAGTATCTTAATTTTGCTGCATATTATCAACCAATGGCGAGTCGTACCCAAATTTCTGTCCGATGCGTAAGAAATGATTAAGTTTGCTCAGAATCAAAGATTATTGTGTCAATGAGATGTAGATAATACTGTTCTATCTATATATAATAAATACCTTACGATGTAAAGAGAGCTTTAGCTCTCTTTTTTGTCTTGATTTGTAAATGTTTAGGGGGACATCAGAATAAATTCTTATTCTAGATTTCGATTTAAATGAATATTAACCTTTTCTTAGGTTATATTCTGATTCGTCCATATCCAAACGATTCCTGAGCCGATTATAATAATTGATATTATCCCGCAGAATATACGCCCTGCTTTTCTACCGAACAGGTTAATTATTCCATCTAATTTTGTTAAACTATAATTCGAACGTTCAATATCTTCAAAAATAATATTCCAGTCAAATATAGCAGCTAACAATAAAAATATGCCAAAGGCTATGATTAGTAATCCCATCACTAGCGGATTAGAAGCGAGATATTCATGGACTTCTTCATTTGTCATATTAATATTACTTTTTTGTTTTATAGGTGATCTTATCCTTCAAAGATATTATATATTTTAACACATTATTGATCTATTTATGTTAATTACAGTAAAACGTATTACTGTTGCCGTCTACTAATTAAGTAAACGGTATATGAAAAATTCTGTAAATTAATCAAGTATCACTTTTTTAGATGTTATTGTTGTTATATGGTTCAAATTTCAGTTTCTTAAAAAGTTAGTGAAGCAAAGTGAGAGGACATTAGGTAGTTGTCGGTAAAGTTTGTACGAAAAGCGTAGGATAGGTTTCCCAAGAGATTTGTCAAATTCGATATCAATTTTTCTGGCATTTTCGCTGGAGCAATATCCAACACATCTACTTAACGAGGCAGACAAAGAAAAGAATGAAGTATGCCTTTGTGCGTAAGCAATAGCACCTCTACCGCCCATAGATAATCCAGCAATGGTGCAATTATTTTTATTTGCAAAAGTTCTGTAAATTTTATCGATATAAGGTATTTAACTCTTGAAAAAAAGATTTTCGTATTTCGAGTAGGGAACATAAAAGTATCCCATATTCTTTCTATATTTTAGCTAAATTCTTTTAAATATCTGGGAAGTAGAAATTATACTTGTTAAAATTTGACGCTTGTATCGTTTTAAAGGATGTAAATACAAGCGTCAAATATGTTAGTAATGCTAAACAAGCCGTTTCTTTATCTATTTTATTTCAAGAACAACGATTGATTTGGCAGGCAATTTGATATTTAGCTTGCCGTTTTCTATTTTGGCACTAGTAAAGGTTTCAGGTTTTACTAGATTCGGATTTTCAAAAGTATTGTGATCTTCAATATTTTTTGAAGTCAGAATATGTCCTTTTACGCTACTTATTTTAGTATCAGAGACATCTATATTTACATTTTGTTCAGCATTCAGGTCTATATTAGCTAAAGTAATGTGTGTCAATCCGTCTTTTTGTGATGCGGAAGCATTAACTAATGTTACATTACGACCTCTTATTTCTTTTGTTTCCGAGATAATATCCATTGGCAGATAAGTAGCATCCTGATGCACGCGGTACATATCAAAGACATGGTAAGTAGGGGTCAGGGTCATTTTATCATCTTTAGTTAAGATCATAGATTGTAGTACATTAACGACCTGGGCTATATTGGCCATTTGAATACGATCTCCATACTTGTTGAACACATTTAATGTAAGAGCTGCAACAAAAGCATCGCGCATAGTATTTTGTTGATACAGGAATCCCGGATTCGTACCCGGTTCTACATCCCACCATGTACCCCATTCGTCTACCATGAGTCCTATTTTTTTATCTTTGTCATATTTATCCATGATAGTCATATGCTTTTGAATGACTTCCTCTATTTCAAGACATTTACCCATTGTCCAATAATAATCATCTGGTGTAAACTTTGTTGCTGAACCTTTGCTGCCACTCCATCCTGTAACTGTATAGTAATGAAGTGAAAGTCCGTCCATTTTCTTACCGGCCTTCTTCATTAACACATCGGTCCAATCGTAATCGTAATCACTCGCTCCACTAGCTATTTTGAATAGTTTGTTGTCATCAAAATTACGGCAGTAAACGGCATACCGGCGATATAAATCGGCATAATAGTCGGGAAGCATATCTCCTCCACAACCCCAACTTTCATTTCCAACTCCCAAATATTTTACTTTCCATGCTTTATCTCGTCCATTCTTACGGCGGAGATTTGCCATTGGACTATCCCCGTCGGATGTCATATATTCTACCCATTTGGCTAGTTCTTCGACAGTTCCACTACCTACATTTCCACTTATATATGGTTCGCATTCAAGTAATTCGCATAGGTTTAAAAATTCGTGGGTGCCGAAACTATTGTCTTCTACTACTCCTCCCCAGTTATTATTAACCATCTTTGGGCGATTTTCTTTCGGACCTATGCCATCCATCCAGTGATATTCATCAGCAAAACATCCGCCGGGCCAACGTAGATTAGGTATCTGAAGTTTCTTCAGAGCGTTTAGAACATCGGTACGATAACCTTTTGTATTGGGGATTTTCGAATCTTCTCCGACCCATAATCCGCCATAGATACATGCACCGAGGTGTTCGGCAAAATGGCCATAGATATGCTTGCTGATAATTTGTTTACCTCTTTCAGGGTAAATACGGATAGATACCTCTTTCTGCTGAGAGAAAACTGATAAGGAACTTACTAAAACAAAAGCGATAAGTAAAAGTCTTTTTTTCATTTGGTTTTATAATTATAGATTTAATGATTCTTGAGCATATATTATTCTATACCGTTTACAATTATAAGTAATTATAGTGGATGAATAGTCTGTCGATTACATTTTAGTAGTTATAACCGATAGTATATCCAGATACTATCGGTTATAAACATTGTATTAATATCCCGGGTTTTGAGTCAAATTGCTATTGGTTAGTATCTTAGAATGAGGTATAGGATACAAACTACGGTAATCTCCATTCGGCTCATGAGAAAACCATGACTTTTTTGTATATACTCCGAAACGGATCATGTCTTGACGCCGCCGCCCTTCTTGTGTAAATTCCCAAGCAAGTTCATCCAGAAAACGACCATATTTTATATCACTTCCGCCTTCGTGAGTCGTTCTTTCCGTATCTCTCAATCCATAATCATAAACACTGCCTTTGAGTAAATCGGCACCAGTTACAATTGCTTTAGACGGGTTGTCTTTGAAATTACGCTCTCTGACCTTTGTTACTATTATCGCGGCGTCATTTTCTTTGCCAAGTCGCATCAAAGATTCAGCTTTCATAAGTAAAATATCTGCATAACGGAATTGTGGCCAGTCGTTACTTAAGCGGTTTGTACTACCTGGTGCGTATTCGAATTTACCCCAACGAAATCCATGTATTTCCTGTGATTCATCTATGCTTGGCACTTCATTAATATAGGCCAATGGTTGTCCGGACATAGAGCCCATTGTGCACATTATCTCTTCTCCTGTCGATGTATATTGCTGTCCTTGTATAAAGTTCTTTTTCAGACGGCTATCATCAGGGTCGAAGGTGTTGATATATTGAGGTGTGCAACAAACGCCACCCCATGGGACATTTAGAAAATTGTAAGTAGCTTGATTGCTTGGTTGCAATGTATACATGTGAAAATCGAATGCGTTCCAGTCAGTTACATAAGTTTCGTCGAATGGTAATGCAAAGATTATCTCTTTAGAATTTTCATTCTTTGTAATAAATACAGCGCTTTGGTCAGATTCCAGTTCGTATTTATTAGCTGCTATAACCTTATCGCAAGCATCGATACAATCTTGCCAATGAGCAGTCCCGCTCCAGATTTCTGCATTTAAATACATCTTTGCTAAAAGAGTATACGCTGCCCATTTGTTGAATCGTCCATAATAATTGCCCCATGCTTCTTCCGAGAGTTTATTTATATTCTCAGTAATTTCTTTGATTATAAACTCGTAAACTTGCTTCTGCGTCGATTGTTCCGGGAGAAATCCTTCGGGTACATCGAATTTATCTACAATAGGTACATTACCATAAAGATCGACTAATATATAATAATAAGAAGCTCGAAGTACTTTCAGCTCGGCAATAATTTCCTCTTTTCCTTCGGGTATAGATATTTCTCCGGACTCTATTTGATAGAGGACGCGATTACACGTGTTTATTCCGGAATAAGTTCTCTCCCACGGATTTAATACAATTTCATCTTGTGTTGTCCATTTATGTTGATGCATACGTTTATAAATACCACCGTCTACCCATCCGTTGGGACGTGCAGGGAGGACGTCTTGATCGGCCGGAAGTTCCTGTGCACGTACTACACCATTCCATAGCAACATCGTTTCGCGCCAGGGTACATATGCCGCACCTACCAGAGCATTAAGGTCATCTCCTTTTGGTTCGAACTGTGATGCTATGACTCTATTGTAACTCTCATCCAGCAGATCTGTGCAAGAGGTTGTTATACCTAAAGCTATAATCGAACAAAGACCAAAAGTTAATATTTTTGTTTTCATCATGAATAAGTTTTAATGGTTAGAATTTGATGTTAACACCAAAGGTATATGACCTTATACTTGGATATTGATCGCGGTTGTCGTAACCCGGTGCGAGTCCTGTACTGCTTACTTCGGGGTTTATTCCTTTATATCCAGAGATGGTCAATGTATTCAGGCTAGATAGGTATAAACGCATTGATTTTATATATTTAATGCCCAGATTGTTTATTGTATAGCCAAGTGTCACATTGTCTATTTTCCAATAATCACCATTTTCTACATAATAACTATTGAATTCACCTGGTACAACTTTATTTAGGATCGCTTTTCCATATATTTTGTCATAGGCGGATTGCAAACGATTGTATTGTTCCAGATTTGTATTTTCGTAATACATACGTGCTCCATTGATAATTTGAAATTTAAATGCACCACGCATACTGATATTCAGATCGAAGTTTTTGTAACGGATGCTGTTATTCCAGCTTGCATAATATTTAGGCAAGCCATTACCTATTACTTTCTTATCATCTATTGAATGGGTGAATTGATCATATGGTACCAAATTGCCATCTTTATCTTCGTATATCCATTTACCATCGTCGCTTATATCTACAACTTTATAGCCGTAGAAGTTCCCGATAGGTTCTCCTACTTTTACAATATGGGATTCTGTTTTCACCGGTTCAGAAATCCAACCTGGTAAAAAGTAATCGGTTGATGTCTGATACATATCATTTGATAGACTAATCAACTTATTTGAGTTGGTTGAAAACGTTGCTGTTGTGTTCCATTCAATATCTTTATTGCGTATAGGAGTAACGCTGATTAAAACTTCAACTCCGCTGTTTCTCATTTTGCCTACATTTGCACGAGTAGTAGGATATAAGTTCGGAGGAGTAGGCACGGCGTAGTCATACAATAGGCCATCAATATCCCTGTTATAATAATCGATACTACCTGTTATACGCCCTTTTTTTAGACTAAAATCAAGCCCTATATTCGTTTCTTTCTTCTCTTCCCATTTCAAATAAGGGTTTGCATTTTGCGAAGGGTTGATCGTCTGTATCCATTTACCATTACTGTAGAAATATGAGCCATAGCTTAATAGAGCAACGCCCCGAAAAGAATCACTTGGTTGTGATCCGGTAACACCATAACCAGCCCGAAGTTTCAAGTCATCAAAAATGTGTTGATCTTGCATAAATGATTCGCCTGTTATTCTCCATCCAAGTGATACCGAAGGAAAAGTTCCCCATGGACTCTTTGTACCCCATAGCTGACTTGCAGCTTCGTGACGGAGGCTTGCCATCAATAAGTATTTGTCCTGATATGAATAAGTAGCGCGTCCGAAGAATCCGATAAGATTTGTTCTCTCTTTGCTAGTACTCATCCCAGCCAAACCTTCTTTCAGAGCAGCTCCAATACCCATATTGTGCCAGCTAAAATAATCAGTTTGAAAGTTGTAATTGGACATGTAGTTATCTTCAAAGTCTGTTTCCTGATAGCTATAACCTCCTAAAACCATAAATTTATGCCCCGATATTTCTTTCGAATATTGAGCTGTTAATTCCAGTAATTTCTCCATTCTTGTATAGAAACCGGATGAAGACCAGCCATTAAGTCCGTCACGAACTGTTGATATATGATTTTTTGTTTCATAATATCCATGGCTTCTGTTTGTGCGTGTATAAGAAAATAGTGCGTTTAGTTTTAATTCGTTTATTGGATCTAGGGTTATATTTCCCGTATAGCGGGTTTCATTATTTTTTATATTTCCATCCGATTCTAAAAGCCGCGCTACCGGGTTTTCATATTCAAATAAATTTGGATTTTCATACCAGCTTCCATCTGCATTCTTTACAGGATCAGTCGGATTATGAATCAACGATTGTCGATAAGTATAACCATTAAAACTCCCGGTATTACTAGTCGAACTAAATTGATTTTGTTTGCCTAATATACTGAAGTTTAACTTCAATTTATCATCCAGCATTCTGTGATTAATTTCTATGCGACCTTGAAATACACTGTTATCTGATTCTTTAAAAACTCCCTGTAGTGAACGATAATTCAAATTGGCTATATAATTTGTGCTACCTGTGCCTCCTTTTAACGATATGTTATGTACATGACTGAATGGTGTACGGGTAATTTCGTCTAACCAATCCGTACTGGCTCCATGATCCCAAGAGGCATCGCGAGTACCATCGGCAATCTGATTGCGGTAATCTTCTGCAGTAAGCATCTTCAGCCGTTTTACAATTTGAGATGTACTTATATATCCGCTATACTCCACTTCGTTTATCTGTGCACCTTTGGCTTTCTTGGTTGTAATCAGAATTACTCCATTTGTTCCGCGTGTACCATAAATTGCAGCTGCAGAACCGTCTTTTAGTACATCTACACTTTCTATATCTTCCGGAGCCACAGTATTAAAGCTACCCGGTACGCCATCTATTAATACAAGAGGATCGGAATTTGCCCCTAATATTGTAGTATTACCACGTAATAATACTTGAGTGCCGGAGGTTGGATCTCCACTAGGATTAATGATAGTCATACCTGCTACTTTACCCTGTATCAACTGCCCCGCGTCTTTTACTGCCCCTTTTATAAATTCCTCAGATTTTATACTGGCTACAGAACTCGTAATATCTCCTTTACGCTGTGTTCCATAACCGATAACTACAACTTCATTAAGATCGTTGAGATTTTCGTTCAAAGTAAGATTGATAACAGATTTATCTTTTACTACAACCTCTTTTGTTTCATAGCCGATATATGAAAATACTAAGGTCTCATCTCCAGAAATATCTAATTGGTATTTACCATATTCGTCCGTAATTGTACCTTTGGTTGTACCTTTTACAGTAACTGATACGCCGATAAGAGGTTCATTGTTGATATCGAGTATCGTTCCTGATATTTTATCTGGCTGCTGCTTAGTTGCTTGTGGTGCTTGGTGTGTCGTTGCGCCTATACTGACAGCAATGGTGTTATCGTTTTGTCTAAATACGAGTCCTGTTTGTTTGGATATCTCATTTAAAACACTATTTAGTGTTCCACTTTTTATATCTATTGATATATTTTTTACTTTTTCCAATACAGATTCTTCAAATATAAATTTAAGATCTGTTTGGCTGGTTATTGATGCAAGAATACTTTTTATTGGAGCATTTGTGTGTTTCAATGTAATCCTCTTATCCTGATATTTTTCATAAATAATATTATTTGCATACACAGGACCAGAGAATAAAGGAAACAGCATAATTGCCGATAGAACAATTATTATCTGTTTTTTTAAAATTAAATTCATAATTTTGTGATGTTTAAGAGTTAACATTTCTTTTAAACTAAACTTTTCCTGATAATCATTTTTGGTAAACTTGGTATTTTCAGGGAAAAGTGTGAGCAGTGATGTAATAATTGCTGCTCATTCATTTTTCTGGTATTTTTCATTTTTTCATAGGCAACTGTATGTTTGTTATAGATAATGGTGATTATTAATAAAGAATAATATTATTTCCATCTTTCTTTTGTTTCAAGTTGGTTATAAAGCAAATAGACTCTAAAACAGATTCTAGACTTTTGTTATCATGTTCTCCCGTTATGGTATATTCCTCACTAGGGTTTTCCAGTATAATATTTACCGCGTACTTTCTATTTAGGGTGTTGATAACATCTTTAACAGGAGCTTTATCAAAGTACAAATATCCGTCTCTCCATGAAGAGGCTTGCAATACATCTTTTTTGCTTTTCTGAAAAAAATGGTTCTTCTTATTGATCCATAATTCTTCATTAGAAGTCAGTTGTATAGAGCTATTTTCATCGAGAATGCTAACCGATACAGTTCCTGTCGATATTGTGACTCCGATCCATTCATCTTCATTATAGCTTCTTACATTAAATGATGTTCCAAGAACTTTAATTGAAATTTGCCCGGTATTTATAATAAAAGGTCTTTCTTTATCGGGTGTAATATTGAAAAAGGCTTCACCAATAAGCTCTACAACTCGTTGATTCTCTTCAAAAGTTTCGGGGTATTTCAAAGTACTGGCAGAATTAATGTATATATCAGACTCGTCGGATAGTTTTATTTTCTTTTTTTCTCCAACCGGTATTGAAATATCACATATTTTTTTCTCTGTATGTTCTCTATTTATATAAAGATATGTTGAGGTTGAGATTGCCGCGATTATAACAAGTGATGCCACATAGCGTATAATATAGTGTACTTTAAACCTGAAACGGGGAGTTGCAGATTCGTATTTTTTCGAATTGACAATAATATTTGATGCTTCATTATAGAGTTCTGATCTTTCTTGAATATTAGCATCCCCATTTTGTTTCATGCTTTCTATCCATTTTTCCTCAAGCTTCCTTTCGAATTCAGATATTCCTTTTTTATGAAATATACTTTCCATTAAATCGATAAAGTCCTGTTTGGAAAACGTATTATTTAGGTAGCGATCTATAATCTTTTCTATATTTAGGTCCTTTTTGCGCATTCTTGATGGTGTTTATATATGTAATACAATTAATTCGTGCTCAACTGGGGGTGTAAACGAAGAAAAGTTTTAAAAGCCTTATTTTTACTAGTAAAAAAGGAATAATAATGGGAGGCAGAAATGGATGTCAGTATGCGATGATAGATATCTTTTTATGGACTTTAACGATTCCGAAATATGTTCTTGAACGGTATAAATTGAGATATTTAATGTTGTAGCAATTTCTCTATGCGACATATGTTCTATTCTGCTTAATACAAACACCTTTTTTCTGACAGGAGGTAATTTGTTTACTGCTGCTTTGAAAAGGCTTTTATATTCGGAGTCTATAATTTCATTATCGGTAGGTGTATGTTCAAATAGACTCTTGCTCATGATAAGATTCATTATATTTTCTTCAATGCTATACCTTTTCAATATATTCAGTATTCTATTCTTTGTTATAGTGAAAAGATAAGATGAAAAATTACAATTAGAATCAATGAAAAAACGGCTTTCCCAAAGGTGAGTAAATATATCTTGTATAGTATCTTCTGTAAGATCTCTGTCTTTCAAAAACTTTAGAGTAAACGAGAATAAACGTTTTTTGTAGCGTATGTATAGCTCGCAAAAAGCATTTTCATCACCTTTTGAAAGTAATTCTGCAAGATGTTTATCTGTTTCTTCTTTATAAATCATCTATACTAGATTCAAAGTTATTTAACAAAAGTATGAATGATAAGTGTAAATGTGACATTTAATTATATGTTCTAAAACAGAACTATAAGAAATCACTTTAGAGAAGATTACAGTTTTTACCATGTAGTTTCTTATTCACCCGAAATAGGTGGTGTAGAGCTCAAAGGTACACATCAGAGATATAATGATGATAAAAAGATACCATATTGGACCTTTAATGCATCAGCTACCTCTAATAGCTTTGGCATTGATAAAACTAGCACAATTTGTCGAAGAGCCAAAGAAAAGTGAATATTTGGATGTAGCAGAAAAACAATTGAGTATGCTTGATTCTCCTGAGTATACAGCAGAACTTGGAAAAATGAAAAGCTGGTTGTGAAAAATTGTCATCAAGCAAAGGAAGTGCGGCTTCAATATCCCTGTTGATAAGTTCATATACTTTTGCAACGATTCCGCGTTCATATTTAGGATTAACTGCCGTTTCGGGAAGCCTCCATGTCTGGAATCCCCAAATCAGTATTGCTGCTTACCGGATTGTAAGCGATACAAAATGTATTTGCCAGTATAAAATGACCGAAAGCGCGGCATAACAGGGCTTCTGCCTTAGAACCTTCGGTTTCTTCGGGATTACCTAACTCTTCTATTGCCGCCAACGCCTGATTAGCTGAGGCAATGGCTTTATAGGTTACACCCCATACACGTTGCGGGATGTCCCAATATAGATCGGTAACATCCTGATATTTATAAGATTGAATAGCTGTCTGCTCTGATTCGGATACACTGTAAAGGGGACCGTTGTCGGTAATATTGTCCGACACCATTTCATACATCAGCACAGGCATTTCGGAAGGATAAGCCGAAACCAGTATCTGGGCGATCTTTTGTGGATTATTCAATTCGGCCCGTTTGTCGGGTAATGTGTCGAGGAAATCATCGCACGATACCAGTGTAAATACGGATAATAGGACGATTGCTATATCGTTCTTTTACATATATTTGTGATATGCTAAAATTAGTAGCGATCATGAAATACTGCAAAATCCGAAAGAATCCTAAGCAGTTGCTCTCATTGACAGGTTTTACAGATGTAGAGTTTGAGGCATTTCTACCGACCTTTAAGAAACTGTTTAAATTTGTATCAATTATTTTACAGGTCACAATTTGATTCTATTCGCCATAATCGAAATGAAAGCGAGATACACCATTGTTTCGCTCTTTTGGGTACAATATTTATAGTCCTTAGCAAGCCGTCTAAAGTTTTCTAACCAAGAAAAGGAACGTTCTACCACCCAGCGCATGGGTAAGACTTCAAACCCTACAGCCTTATCAGACTATAAACCCATTTGTTGTGGCCAGGTTGTAAACAACCAGCCCGGTGTTTGTACCGGGCTGAAATAATTATATAACCATTTAATTGAAATCATCTGCGGGTGCTTCTAAGGGGGGGGTACATTCAATGCGGGCTGGTGGGTAAGCAAATATAAAAGCATCATGTCCTAACGCTATATTATGCAATAACCAATAATTAAGTGTATAATAGGCATCTCCGTTCATATTTATGAATAAATCAGTATTATATCCTTTTTGTCGAGCAAAAGATAGCATTTTATCAAAGTTATCATCAAATCCGAATCTAGTATTATTACCATCAATGATAACGTCTGTTGTACTTCTGTTATGAGTTTTGTCATAGCTCTTTTGTACCATTATTCCCCTTAATTCATAAGGACTATATTCGACACCCTCATCTAATAGAACAACAGGACCTATTTCACCATAAGCTTCTATTATTTCAAATACAACGGGGAATCGTTGTTTTAAAACATTTCTAAATTCAATAATACTTGCACGATCGCAATAATTTACCGTTCTTAATTTAGATAAAACCTCTTTTCCAAGCCAAAAATGGTCATTAAGATTTGTCTTATCATACATTGGGTTAGCATAAGAAAGAGGTGGTGGTATGGTAACCGCGTCTGGGTTAAGGTCAGGACGAGGTTGATCAGAATAGGGACCACCAGCCCCCTCTCCTAAACATTCCGTTAATTTTTGCATGTTTTTATCTTTATAGAATTGTTCCCAACATCTCGCATACGTTGCAGATTGACTCTTATCATCTGAGTTGACGATAGAGCTTTGTTCAGACTTTTTAATTGGTATACTACCGTTGTCTAAATTGTTTTCATAGGCTTCATCGTGTCGTGTACAGTTCATAATGGTTAGTGATAAAAAGGCAATCACTAAAATAGAAGTAATGATAATTCTTTTCATGATTCTGTTTTTTTAAGTTAACGATTTTCAAATTTACTTAATTTAGCTATATGAGTTCATCTTATCAATAATATTGATATGTTAGACATTATATATAATAAGCTTTGAGGTATGTGATTATCAGTTTATTACAAATGTAAATTTTAAATACCTTATTCCCAGTATGTTGAAGAATGGTGTATCCATTAAGTATCTGATAATCATATAAAATAAACTCTTATTCAATATAAACTCTATTAAGTGATTCAATAGGCATTATATTCAATAAAGTTATATATGGTTCAAAATCAACGAAATTGAAATACTGAAATTATGTAGACCGCAAGCAATAAGCATGACTAAATCGTCAAAGCCGAACTTGCGGCATCTGAAACGCTCTTTGACCTGCGCAATACATCAGGAAAATTAAGCCATCCTTTCTTTTCCAATTCTTTGTAAATGCTCATCTGGTCTTGTGAATTCATAATATTGAAATTACGGTAGCTGGGTTTCATGCGGGAAGTCAGTTCAGCGGTATAATTTACACTTGATGTTCCTGCCCTCCCTCGTTTAGTGGTAACAACAATAACGCCTGACATGGCGCGTGCTCCATAGATAGAAGTAGCTCCACGTATACGAATTTTCAGAGCTGTTCCAAAGGTACCCGAGACGTTTTGAACTGACACACCAGCCGAACGTCCTTCTAGGGGGCGACTAATGTCAGAAACGCCACTCAGCATCATTTTGTCCGCTTCTAGACGATCGGCTGCTCCACTAAACATACGTTTATCGGTGCGAGTCATACCTGTCACTACAACTTCTCCTAAAAGGCTTGCGGCTGAAGGTGTCATTGCGACCTTCATGTTTCAACTACAGGCACTTCCTGAGACTCGTAGCCTACATAACTAAAACTAAGGTTCTTTACATTTTCTGCTACTTTAATAACAAATTTACCCTCAATATCGGTAATTGTAGCGATAGTTGTTCCTTTGATAAAAACAGTGAAAAAAAGAAGATGGTGGCTAGTTTTTTCATACGCATTTTAGTTTTATATTAGCTAATCGGGATATAGATTCTTACTTAAATGCAATAAGAGACACGCGACTTCTTTAGGAAATCACATGTCTATCAATCAATCCCATGTAAATTGTATACTTTGGAGTGTCTATCTAAAGACATATATCGTTCACGAATGGACAATGCAACTTTTCTGTAAATCTTATAAGACCTACAGAAAAAAGCTTTGTGGTAAATTATAAAGTCTCTCTCTCTAATAAAATATTGCTAAATACCAAATTTTCAGACAGTAATGATTGTCTTGAAATTGTATATTCTATATGTATTTGAATCGTTAAATTCATTCTACTAAAAGGATTTTGCCTAAAGGATTCTTATCGTTTTACAATAATAAGATTATTTTCACAAATAATAACTAAGAAGGGTGTCTTTTCTTTGTTTTCTATGACAATTTAACATATTGTTCGTTTGTATTATTTGCAGAGAGAGATGC
>NZ_JAEPKU010000088.1 GCF_016652235.1 Dysgonomonas sp. Marseille-P4677 | reverse complement strand
GTATGTAAATAAATTATTAGCGAATAAAAATCGGACGATGTCCTACCATCGTCCGATTATAAAAACTTAATCTACAGAGAGAAATTACAGTAAACTAAATTTATTCAAATGTATGAAACATAAGAGTAATCTTAATTCTTTTTTACGAAGAAAAAATAGTCGTGTCTTAAAAATTATGAAAATTACAACATTTTTATTCTTTCTATGCGTATTTTCTTTATATGCAGGCAGTGGTTCTTCACAGCAGATGTTACCAGCCCTGGATATGAAGAATGTTACACTTGATCAAGTGTTTTCTGTCATTGAAAAAGAAAGCCATTTTGTTTTCTTATTTACCGATGATACTGAATTTGAACTAAAGAAAAAAGTGAACATAAGAACCGGAGATAATAAAACAGTATCGGAAGTTATAACACAATTATTGAAAAATACAGAGCTTGATTTTCTTATTACTAGCAGGCAAATAGCAGTATATAAAAAGAAGTCAGACGGCAAGAAGGTAGAAGTAGCTGATATTCGAGAGACACAAGCAACTACACAAAAATCGATAAAGATTTCAGGCGTAATAACAGACGATAAGGGACAGCCTTTGCCCGGAGTCACTATTTCCCTTAAATCGAATAGACAAGTAGCTAATTTTTCGGATATAGACGGGAAGTTTATTTTTATGGTGCCGAGTGTGGGGGAATCTTTGATGTTCACATATATAGGTATGCAAGAAGAGGAGGTTTTGATCAAAGAGGGGATTACTCATTATAATATAAAAATGAATCCTTCTGAAAGCCAACTCAAAGAAGTAGTGGTAGAAACAGGTATGTTTCAGCGTGATAAAGTAAGTTTTACCGGATCAGCAGCGGCTTATACCGGAACAGAATTGAGAAATATAAGCAATCAAAATTTAATACAAAGTCTTAAGGTACTGGATCCGTCTTTTGTCGTTTTGGATAATAGTATAAGAGGATCGGATCCGAATACTATGGCTACCATCGAATTGAGAGGTCAGGGAGGGTCTATTATAAATTCGGTAAAAGACGAATTTAAAGGAGATCCTAATTTACCATTATTCATTCTTAACGGAGTAGAAGTTTCTATTACACGTATCAATGATCTTGATGTAAACAGAATAGAATCGGTTACAGTTCTAAAAGATGCAGGAACTACAGCGATATATGGTTCACGAGGTGCTAATGGCGTTATTGTTGTAGAAACCATAAAACCAAAGCCAGGGGAATTGAAAGTATATTATAATGGGGATTTTAAAGTAGAAGCTCCCGATCTTTCAGTTTATAACATGATGAATGCTTCCGAAAAACTTGAATTTGAAAGATTATCAGGGAAATATACTGTTATTGGAAGTGGACCCGATTATGCTCTTTATCAAAAAAGCCTGATGGAATTATACAACTACAGACTGGCTGATGTGGAAAGGGGTGTAGATACCTACTGGTTGAGTGAACCGGTACAGACCGGACTTACACATGGCCATTCGGTAAGAGTATCAGGAGGAAGTGAGTCTCTCTCTATAGATGCGGGAGCAAAATATAAGAATAATGCAGGTGTAATGAAGGGAACTAAGCGTGAAACATGGGCCGGAAACTTAGAACTCGCATATCGTGCAGAAAAACTAATTGTGTCCAACAATCTTGATCTTTCGGGCTATAATGCAGTAAATAGTCCTTATGGGGATTTCTCTACATGGGTGAATACTAGTCCTTATTTCACTAAAAGGAACGAAGACGGTGGAGTTGACAAATTCCTTCAATACGAACAAGGATTAGGTTATTATTCTGGACTTGGTATTTCTCCTATCACAGAAAATATTCCGAATCCTTTATATAATGCCTTGTTAAATAGCAGGGATGATATGGATAACTTATCCATTTTCAATACTCTCCAAATACAATATACTCCTATTGAGGGATTACGCTTCAAGGTGGGTCTAGACTTAAGCCGAGAGCATACGAAAAAAGTAGTGTTTACTCCACCCGAAAATACAAAATATCATAACTTGTCATTTTATGAAAAAGGAGAATACAGTAATAGGGATGCCAAAGACATGATCTATAAAGGCCACATAGATGCCATATTTGCTAAAACATTAAAGAAACATTCGGTTACGTTAAGTACCAGATCTCAAATACGTCAGAGATCAAATGATTATATAAGTACTACAGCGGTTGGATTTCCATATAATAGTCAGGGAACGCCCAATCTGGCATATAGTTACAAAGAAAACTCTAAACCCGGATACTATCAGTCCAAATCTAGAGGAGTTAGCTTTATCGGAAATTTCAACTATAATTATGACAAACGATACCTTCTTGATTTGTCTTTAAGTATGGATGGTTCATCAACGTTTGGATCTAATGAGCTATTCAAATCATTTTGGTCGGTAGGTGGAGGATGGAATATCAACAGGGAGTCTTTCTTAAAAGATCAGCTATGGATAGAGATTCTTAAAATAAGAGCTACTACGGGGATTACCGGAAATCAGAATATGGGTGATATTTATTCTAATTCTGTCTATAGATATTTTATCGATAGCAATGTTTTTGGACAAGGAGCCTATATCAGCGCGTTTGGCAATCCAGATCTTCCTTGGTTGGTGTCGAAAGATATAAATCTGGGGATAGACTTCAAAGCTTTGTATGGTCGTCTATCACTGACATTCGATGTTTTTCGGAAGACAGACGATCCCAATATTATACAGGTGCCTCAAATTCCATCTACAGGTGTAGACCAGTACCCAATGAACTTAGGATATCTTGTGAATAATGGTTATGAATTTAAGCTGATCGGATATCCTGTATATAATTTGAGTGAGCGTATTTTATGGTCTATTTCTGTATCAGGAACTCATAATAAAAAAAAATATGGAGGACTGGGTAACATGTTAGATTCATACAACGAGGCTCAACGAAAGAGTAACACGTTGGCTCAATATATAGATGGCTATAGTCCTGATGCAATATGGGCAGTACGGTCGTATGGTATAGACCCGGCTACAGGAGAGGAAGTATTCATTAAGAAGAATGGCGATTTAACTTTCGATTATGATGCTGATGATATGGTAGTTGTAGGAAACAAGAGACCTCAATTGCTCGGTGTCTTGTCTACAAATTTTCGTTACAAAAATTTTGAATTCGGAATGTCTTTCTCATATAGTTTTGGATCGGATATCTACAATAGAGTATTATATGAAAAGGTTGAGAATATAACAAAATCTTCATTGGAAAGGAATCAAGATAAGAGAGCGTTATATGACCGATGGAAGAATCCCGGAGATATTTCCGAATTTAAAGCAATTCAGACCGTAACAGATATTTCTCCGAGAACTTCTCGTTTTGTGCAAAAAAATAATTATTTGAAATCAGAATCAATTAGTTGTCGGTATGAAATAGTGAATAACAATTGGTTAAAAAATAATTTGGGCGTCAGCTCCTTGATAATTTCCGGATATATGAATGATATTTTCCGCATAGAGACATCTAAAACCGAAAGATCTATCGAATATCCGTTTGCTCGCAGTGTTTCATTAGGTCTTAATGTTGCATTTTAATTAATAGAATAAGCATATTATCATTTCACGCATATGAAATATATAAATACAATAAGAATAACAATATTAAATGTGATTCTAACCCTATCGCTAACCGGATGTAGCGATTGGCTACGAATAGAGCCTGTAGATGCTATATTGGACGATCAGATCTATACAAGTGAATATAACACTCAGGTTGCGCTTAATGGAATTTATCTGAAAATGGCATCCGAACCGCTTTATGGAAAAGAGCTAACTAATTGGAGCATAGAATTAATTGCCCAACAGTATGCTGTATCGATTGGTTCGAAGACAAGTAATCCACTTAAATATTATATGAACTCCTATACTTATTCAGACGAGGTAGCTAAAAATAGAATACTTAAAATATGGTCTGATGCCTATAGTACGGTTCTTAATATAAATTATTTTATAAAGAGACTTGATACAACAGAAGGCATTGTATCTAAGAAAAATAAAGATATTATGTTGGGGGAGGCATATGGATTACGAGCTTTTATGCATTTTGATATGCTTCGGTTATTTGGTCCAATATATCAAACCGATTCCACAAGTCTTTCTATACCTTATTATTCCGATGCTACAATTGTTTTGAGAGAGAGGGAGGCTGCAAATGTGATTATGGATAAGATATTTATTGATATAGACAGAGCATTGGAGTATCTGAAAGAAGACCCTGTTATAAAAGAAGGAGCAATGGCTATGACAACGGATTTATCAACATATCAATATCAGTTTGATGAATTTTATCATTTTCGCAATAGGAGAATGAATTATTATGCTGTATCTGCATTGAAAGCCAGAGCCTTACTGTATAGAGAAAATAAAGAAGAGGCTGCAGCTGTTGCTTTATCCTTATTGGATAATACGACACTTTCTCAACATTTTCCTTGGGTGAAAAAAGAAGATGTAGACAAAAATGATATGGAAGATCGTATAGCATCACCAGAAGTTCTTTTTGGAATCCATTCAGCATCGATGTATTCGATTTGGAATTTAAATTTTTCTCCCGGAGTGCATTTCGATGCTTTTTTAGGAGCGACGCAAGTAAACGTAAAGTATGCGTTCGATATGGCTACTACAGAGCTGGCTCTTAGCACTGATTACAGGGCTTCAAATTTGGAAATTATATAACGATGCTACATATATGAGTTTATATAAGTTCTCCAAATCATCAAAAGTAAGTAATAACTGGAATTATCAGCCGCTGATACGCAAATCGGAATTATACTATATCATAGCTGAAGCATTAGATAATAAAGATTATATAGATGAAGTCAGAATTAATCGAGGATTGAAGAAATTATCGGAGGCCAAACCTAATTCAACGATAGCAACAGAACTCCTATTGGAACATATGCGTGAATTCTATGGAGAAGGACAACTCTTTTATTTTTATAAAAGAAGAAATCTAAAGTCGATAAGAAATGGAAGTACAGCCGGTAATATAACAATGAATGCAGATAAATACGTCTTACCAATTCCTCAGGTAGAATTAGATAAGTAATAAAGGTTAAACAATAATATTAAATAAAATGATTCGATCAATTATAAAGACTATTTTGATCTTCTTTCTTTTAATTGTATTTTTTAATTCATGTAAAGAAGATAAACTGGAAGTGTATAAAGGTGAGACAAACATTTATTTCTCATTAAAAAAAATGCTTACACCGAGAGATAGTATTACTGTATCATACGGATTTTTGGAGAAAGGTCAAAAGCCAATTGATACGGCTTATATTGAGGTTAGTATAATGGGTGATCTTGCCGACTATGACAGACAAATAAAATATAAGATCGGGGAAAAAACCACAGCTATCGAAGGAACTGATTTTAAAATATTAGATGCTTATATTCCGGCAAATAATACAGCAGGGGCAATTGCAGTAGAATTATATCGTGAAAAATATACAGATTTAACTAAAAGGATTTTTTTCGATTTACTACCTAATGAGCACTTTCAGACGAATTTTAAAGAGGTTCTGGTCAGGAAAACAGATACACTCAAAACCAGTACAATTAATTTTCAATTGACAGTCTCTGATTTTTTAACGATACCTCCACAATGGGGGAATTATCAATCTTTTTTAGGCCCCTTCTCTGCAAAAAAGTTATTTTTATTGAAAGAGATAGCGAATGTAGATATAGAAATCTTTTATATGACTGGAGCAAATGCCCCATCTATTCCCTATGTGACTGCACTTGGGTCAATATTGAAAAAGTATCTGGCGGAACAAAAAAGAGCAGATAATACGATCTATGAAGATAATGGAAAAGAAATGGTTGCAGGAAAGGACGCTTAATAAAAAAAAATATGAACAAATATAACTTTCTAAAATATATTTTATGCATTGCCCTAAGTATGCTTTGTTGTTTGTCTTGTTACGAAGATAAAGGTAATTATGACTATGTAGATATTAATAAGGTAGAAATTGAAGGCTTAGAGGATAAATATACAATAGGCATGGAAGAAGCTATTACCATTAAGCCTATACATAAATCATCGATAGCTGGGAATGAGGATCATTATAAATATGAATGGATATGTATATCTCTTCAAATAGGAACAACAATTTATCGTAATTATGTTGTTTCCACAGATAAATATTTAGAGAATAAATGGCTAAAGTTGCCGGGGGGGAGTTATACTTTCTACTATAAGGTTACAGATACGAAAACAGGTATAGAGTGGTTTTCCAAGAATTTCACTATAGAGGTATTAAATGAAATAACAAAGGGATTCGTGATACTAAGTGATGTGGATAATAAAACGAGAGTAGATTATATTAGTAATTTTAATGATAACCTGAATTTAAAATTGGATGTACTATCTAAAGTAAATTCTAAATATCCAGATTTTGGACAGCCTATAAGTGTTGCCTGCTATGCCGATCCCAATTCTCCAAAAATGAACGCAACAACTGAAGATGGGCAATATGCAGTTTGTATTTTAACTACAACAGGAGCTTATCGTTTACATCCCGGAAACTTTACATACGATCCATTATATAATCTCAGCTATAACTATATAGGTAGTGCTCCATCAGATTTTATAGCTATGAGAATATATGACGGAACTTTCTTGGTTGATAACTCTAACAACTTGTATTATTATTATAGAGTTGGAAATCTGTTCTGGACTATGGGCATTTATACAAATGTAACCGTAGATAACAAATTTATAAAAATCGGACCTGAGGTTGCATCATTTGGCCTTTCGGGAGCCGTTATGTATGATGTGGACACAAAGAGCTTTGTTTGTCATAAAAACAGGTTAAAGTATTCCGGATATTATTCGTCTTCGGATGAGACGGAATTTGATGGACTATTATTTAAGTTCAATAATACAGGAAAGGATGTCATGTACCTGTTTGGTAGAAGTACCACTGCATATACATTGATGAAGGATCCTGTGTCCAATGAAGTATTTCTGGGGGCTTTTAACTATACAACAGGTGTTCAGTCTTTTTATATAAAACTGAATTTACCTGATCTGCTCAATGCAAAAGAATATGCTATGGGCCATTATGCAGCTAATTCAACTATCGATCAGTTTTTATATTATCGTACCGACAATAAAATATATATGTACAATATGAGCGATGGAGATAATAAACTGGTATATACAGCTCCAAGTGGAAATATAATTACTTCCATGAAATTTAATAAAAACGGTACGTGGAAAAACTATCTGAACGTAGCAACCTATGATCCATCTAAACCAAAAGATAGCTGCGGAAAATTCGAAATTCTAGAGGTTACACCTTTATATGGAGATTTAACGCTTGCAGAATATAATGGAGAGAAAATGGTATGGTCCGGATTTGGTAAAATAGTTGATATAGAGTGGAAAACCAAGTAAGATAATAATAAGGTAAGCCTTCTTTTATAAAAAATATACAATGAGAAAAATAGTTCTGTTTATTATAATATCAATATGTTTTTTCAATCTATGTTATGCGGATAATATTTCCTTAATAAGTGGAACATGGAACAGAAAAACTAAAGATGTAAAACTGTTTAAAGTTGAAAATGGAAGCTTGAAAGAAATAGCTTCCTATCAATTAGCTAAGGATAACAAGTTTTACTTTGCATTTAAAGATCAAAGAGAAGCTTTTTATGTAATAGGGAGTAGTTTAAGATCTTCCAGCAACAACTATACGTTTTACTTCAAACCCGGAGATCACCTTAATGTAGAAATAAATAAAGACAGTTATAAGTTGATAGGAGAGAATACTCCTGAAAATATGGAGATGGAGAAGTGGCATGAATTTCTTCTTCCATTAGAGCGAAAGTCTATATATTTTATGGGTAGCGGTAGTACCTATGTCGATTTTTTTCCATTGCTGGAAGAGAAACTAGATGCTGTTAATAGTTATAAAGTTGATTATAATACCAACCAGACTTTTAATGAATCTTTTAAAGATTATAGGAAGTTTAGTATGTTGCACTATGCTTTAAATCATATAATCACACCGAGATCGGCACACCCTCAGGGAGAAGATTTTCCCGATTATTATCGAACCGTAAACTTATCTGATATAACATCGAGCGAGAGCTTACTTCAATACCCATATGGAATAACTATTGTGAATGCATACAATTTGATAGCTCCCAAAGTATTAGCGGATAAATATACAGCAGAGCAATTAAAAGAGATGAGAACGCCTTTAACTGTTTTAAATGTACTTCTTCCCGAAATCACAAATAGTGAAATAAAAGGGGAACTGGTATTATGGCAATCACACTATTTAAAATCTTATGAGGAGTTTCTTGATTTTGAGCAGAAATATGGCAAATATCTTATTACAGAAGATCAGAAGGATCGTTTTAAAGATACGATAAAGGCCGTTGCCAGCTTAGCCCAGGGGCAAGAAGTCGTAAATCTTAAATTTCCTGATATTAATGGCAAAGATGTGGCTATGTCAGACCTTAGAGGTAAGATTGTATACATCGATATTTGGGCAACTTGGTGTGGACCTTGCATAAAAGAAATACCAGCTTTGAAAAAGCTAGAAGAAGAATATCAAAAACAGGACATAGTTTTTCTTGGTATCAATACCGATGTAAGTAAAGATATTCAGAAATGGAAAGATTTTATTAAAAACCGAAATCTTAAAGGCGTCCAGGTATTTGCCGGAGATAATGCAAAAAAAGATCTGTTAGATATCTATAAAATTGCAGGTATCCCCCGATTTATGCTTATTGGTAAAGATGGAAAAATAATTTCGGCCGATGCACCACGTCCGTCTTCTCCGGAAATAAGACCTCTATTAGATGCATCCTTGAGAAAAAAATAATACAGAAAGACAATTACACACTCTTTTATACACACTTTATTTGGGGTCAGAAGGGGGATTACGTCACAGTGATCCTCCTCTGATATTTTTAACAGGAGATTCAAGAAGGAATATACATATATAGCTAATATAAACTTTGAACTATATGAAATATATAAAACTATTCACCATACTTACATTTTTCATATTCTATGCCGGTAATTCTTATTGTCAAATATCAGAGGATAGTATAAAAATGAATTTGTTTAAACTGACAATTGCTCTGAAAAATAAGGATGTAGAATCAATAGGGAAATACTTAGCCTCAAACTACTCGCTAAAGATGGAGACTTGGCCTGTATGTGGAAACTATTTAAAGACAATACTCGAAAGGCAGGACTTTGATCAGGTAGAACTTGTCGAGAATAGCGTCCGCATACTCGATGGTGCTACACATGTAAATGTAAGGTTTCATTTACAAAACAATAAAACGGAAGAAAGTATTGTTGGAATAGATTCATCTCATAGGATATTATTTATCGATTACTTTGACAGACTTTTTGGTAATAGTCGATACCGTGATTCATACTTGGTAGAAACTCTACCTTTCGAGAGAGATGGAGAATCTGTAATTCTTAAAATAAGATTAAATGATGATAAACGTGAGCTGTCTTTCTTACTGGATACAGGAGCTGATGGAATGGCCATTAGAAAAACATTGGCAGACTCGCTTAATCTAAGAATTGGTCACTCTCAGACTGCGAATATGGTAGGGGCTGAAATTCGAGTAGATATATCTAATGGAAATATAGTCCATCTATCAGATTCGTTATCATTAAAAAATCAGCGTATTGCAATATTCGAATCAGTACGGCCTGTTGATGGTATTATTGGACTAAACCTTATAAAACAGTATATAACTGAAATAAATTTTGACGAAGAACTAATCTATTTATATAGTTTCGGCAATCATCGGCATGTAGGGAATGGGGTATCTATACCTATCAATAATCCTTTTTCTCTTATTTTGGTTCCAAGTTCATTAGATCTTATTGGGAAGAAGGTCGTCGAAGGCAATTTTATAATGGATACCGGAGCAAAATACCATCTGATTCTTTTTAGTCAGTATGTTCGTAAAAATAGATTGTTATTATCGGGCTTTAAACCAGAAGGAGAGGGGACTACTGTAAGTATGGGATATTCCAGTCCTGTATTCTATGGTAAGGCTAGTGAATTTAAATTGGGTAATAATATAGTGCTAAAAAACATGCCGGTAACATTGCAAGCATCGTCAGGAAGGAGTCAAACAAGGTCGGATATACCTGATGGTTCTATTGGAATAAGCTTCTTTAGCAATTTCAATATTACGATAGACCTGTTGAAAAAAGAATTGTATCTGGAACCACGTAAACAATAATATAAACTTGTAGTGCATTTAAGAACGATAGCAAACTACTTTAAATGCACTACAGAGTTATTCTTATTTAACCGATAACTGGTCCAATGCCTGTTCTATATCTTTTATAATATCATCTGCATTTTCTATACCTATCGATAAACGGATAAGATCGGGTGCAACCCCGGCCGCTATAAGTTGCTCATCGCTAAGCTGACGGTGTGTATGGCTTGCAGGATGTAATACGCAAGTGCGGGCATCTGCAACATGTGTTACTATGGCCACAAGTTTTAAATTATCCATAAAGTTGACCGAAACTTCACGACCACCTTTCAGCCCGAAAGTCATAACTCCACATGTGCCATCAGGCATATATTTTTTTGCTAATTCATATGATTTGTTTCCTTTCAACTGGGGATGGTTTACCCATGCTACTTCGGGACGGGATTGCAAAAATTCGGCAACTTTTACTGCATTTTCACAATGGCGAGGCATACGCAGATGTAATGTCTCTAACCCTATATTTATTAAAAACGCGTTCTGAGGCGATTGCGCGGAACCAAGGTCACGCATTAGTTGTACTGTAGCTTTGGTAATATAAGCACCTTTACCAAATGATTTTGTATATGTCAATCCATGATACGACTCGTCGGGCTGAGTTAATCCGGGAAATTTGTCCGGATAAGCATCCCAATCGAAGTTACCACTGTCTACTATAGCTCCGCCCACACTTGTTGCATGACCGTCCATATATTTTGTAGTAGAGTGTACGACTATGTCTGCTCCCCATTCGAATGGGCGACAGTTGATAGGTGTTGGAAATGTATTATCTAAAATCAATGGAACACCTTGCGAATGAGCTATTTTAGCAAATTTTTCAATGTCTAACACATTCATTGCCGGATTTGAAATCGTTTCGGCAAACAAGACTTTTGTATTTGGACGGAAAGCTTTAATTATTTCTTCTGCGGGTGCATCTTGATCAACAAAAGTTACATCTATACCCAGTTTTTTCAATGTAACACCAAACAGATTGAATGTTCCTCCATAAATGGCAGATGCACTTACTAAATGATCTCCGGCTGAGCAGATATTAAAAATAGCATAGAAAATAGCAGCTTGTCCCGATGCTGTCAACATGGCTGCAACACCGCCTTCGAGCTGCGCAATTTTATTCGCTACCGCATCATTGGTAGGATTCTGTAAACGAGTGTAAAAATAGCCGCTTTCCTCCAAGTCGAAGAGCTTTGCCATTTGATCACTTGTTTCATATTTAAATGTTGTACTCTGATAGATAGGAAGTACACGAGGCTCACCTTTCTTTGGTGTCCAGCCTGCCTGAACACATATAGTTTCAAGATTTCTTTTTTCTTTTTCCATTACTGATCTATTTATGGTTTCTAACCTGTTTGTTATTTTAGCAAATATAACAACGATTGTTATACTATAGTTTGCAAATGTATTATAAAATGTGGACTTTTATTTATTTTGAAACCTATTCTGTGATTATTATATCATAATGATGTAATAATCCGGCTAAACCATCTTTCGAGAAGCGAGCTTTTTTGATTTGATTCTGGCTGAGATCAATAATGTAATTGTGAGCCGAGGTAAAATCGGCTGCTTGTATATTGCTATTGTAGAAAATGGCTTCGTTCAGATCACAGTTTGTAAATTTAGCCTGTTTGAGATCAGTGTTCCCAAAATCGACAGCTTTGAGCGATGAGTTTTTAAAATGAGTTTTACTCATTTTACGTTTTTCGAACGAACTATAATCAAGAATGCAATTATCAAAATCTACTTCAAATATAAAGTCATGACAATGGTTGAATTTTACGCCTAATATTTTACAATTCTTGAAATTTGCATTGTTTATTGTCGACAGGTTAAAATCAGTCATGGACAAATTGCAATCAACAAAATTACAATCGGTGAATGTACACGATAAGACTTTGGCATTCGAGAAATCACATTTAGAGAATATGCACTGTTCGAATGTTTCCTCTCTTATTCCTTCCGCATAAGATATTCCTTCGAATGTTTTATCTTCATGTATTGGCATTATTCTCTTATTATTTTCACCTCTCCCGATTTACCTAATTTGATGATACTAGATGCTTTTGCTTTGCTTGTATCATCCTGACGATAATTAACGATGTAGTCAACACCTTGCTTTATTTCTTCGCTTATTTCATCGAAATTAGTAGGCGAAGGCTGCCCGCTGATGTTTGCCGATGTAGATACCAAAGCTTTGCGAAAACGTTTACATAGTTCCATCGAAAATTTTTCTTTTGTCACACGTATAGCAAGGCTACCATCTTCGGCTACAAGGTTTGGCGCAACATTGCGGGCACTGTCATATATAATGGTAAGTGGTTTATCTGCATATTCTATCAAGTCCCAGGCTACTTCAGGTACTCCGTCTATATAGAAATCCAATTTTACGGGATTATCTATTAAGGTAATCAAAGCTTTACTGTCAACACGCTTTTTAAGTTCATAAACCTTTCTAACGGCATCTTCATTGGTTGCATCGCAGCCAATGCCCCAAATAGTATCGGTAGGGTAGAGAATGAGTCCTCCTGCAACCAATACATCGAATGCTTTTTTTATATCATCATTCATAGTTATTTGTTATTTGTCAGTTGCAAAAGGTGTACATCTTCGAATCTGTCGCCTCTTTGCAGCCAGTCTTTTAATATTCCGACTTCTTTGTATCCCGATTTTTCAAATAGCTTGATGCTGTTCAGATTACTTACAGATATATAAGCATATAGTTGATGGAGATATAAGAAATCGAAGGCATATTCTTTGATCAGGGTCAAAGCTTGCGATGCTATCCCTTGCTGACGGTAATCCTGATCTATGAGTATTCCTATTCCGGCACGGCGATTGTGAGCATCTATATCGTAAAGGTCTACAGTACCCACAGTCTTCTTTTGGTTTTCTTGGGCTATCATCAATCGTAATTGTTTACTTTGATAGATATCCATTTCCAGTGCATCGTTTATATATTGACGTAGTACGAGTTTCGAATATGGGGCTAGCGTGTTGCCATGTATCCACAATGTTGTTTCGTTTTCCCAACTGTAAAGAATATCAAGGTCTTCGGGTTCAACAGCCCTGAGCGTAATCGTATTATTTCCTAAAAGCATGTTTTTTAATATTTATTATTTTCGAACATTTCGCCTAAACGGATAAAGAAATTCTTCTTACGCCGACGTATACGTTGATTTTCTCCCGACGCCATCATAATGTTCTCGAATGATGTTTCACCTCGCTCCAACGCTTTTATAGCATGGTAAATCACACCCCAATCGGGGAGACCACCCAAGTTTCGGTCGTCGATAAACAGATCGGCATTTAATTTGCGTGAAGCAGTGGCTGGATCTTCTTCCGGATAATTTTTATTTGCGGCGAAAAACTTCAAACCTTTACTTTCGCAATAGTCCACAGCTTCCTGAAGCATTTTACCTTCGCGTACACTCCACATCAGCAATGTATGTCCATCTTTTTGCAGCTGTAGTAAAGTCTCAATGGCAAAGGCGATTGGCTTTCCTATTTTAGGATATTCATGTTCTACGATTGTACCATCAAAATCTACTGCAATTATCATATTCCGGATTATAAATTAGAGTTAATTATTATTAGTATCATTCTTTACGGTAGAGTTATTGTCTCAGCTAAATTAAAGAATAGTGCAAATATAATGATAATAGTTATATACTTATTTTATTTCTTATAATCTACATTCTGTACGATTCATTAAATAATGTGCGGTTGAGAATAGAGCGACCCAAAGTTACTTCGTCGGCGTATTCTATCTCGTCTCCGATAGATATGCCTCGGGCTATCATCGATACTTTTACATCGTATGGTGCCAGCTTTTTATAAATGTAAAAGTTTGTTGTGTCTCCTTCCATTGTTGTGCTCAGAGCCAGAATGATTTCTTTAATATTTCCTTTCGATACGCGTTCTACCAGACTTTCTATTTCCAGATCGGCTGGCCCAATACCATCGATAGGAGATATAATTCCTCCGAGTACATGATAAAGCCCTTTGAATTGCATGGTGTTTTCTATTGCCATTACTTCTTTTATATTTTCTACAATACAAATAGTAGAAGCGTCACGCGACTTGTCGTTGCATATCGGGCATACTTCATCATCGCAAATGTTATGACATACCTTACAATATTTTACTTCATGCTTGAGTGCCACAAGAGATTGGGCAAAGCCATCTACCATACTATCATCTTGTCGCAGGAGATGAAGTATAAGACGCAAAGCTGTTTTTCGCCCTATGCCGGGTAGGCGGGCAAATTCATTAACTGCATTCTCTAGTAGTACGGATGGATATTTTTGATTCATAACTAGTCCTATGTAATAATTAAAATAAGTTTATACCCTCATTTTTTGATGTGTAAAGATAGAAATAATTTAAACGTTTTTTGTTTCCGATACTTCAGCAAAATGCTATTTTTGATCTTTTTGAAAACAATTATAAGTTTAAATAAGTTATACATACAAACTATATAAAATGACATTAATCCAACTTTTCAAAAACCTATGGCCTTATGTGCGACCTTATCGCTGGTTGGTCGTGCTTGCTTTGGTATTAACATTTGTAGGGTCACTTACGGCGCAAGTCAATGCGTGGGTGTTGCGGTATACAGTAGATGAAATAAACGGGCTGGTAGAGGCCCATAAAGGGTTAGCTGAAGGTATTAATATACTGATTACAATTTCTGTTATATTAATATCTAAAGAGGTTATAAATTCTATTATTCAGTTTGGACAAAAGTTTTACGGAGAAAAACTTCGCATTTTTATTTCTAAGGATTTAGCACAGAGCGTAATTGATCGTATTCTGACTTACAGGCTGGCATTTTATAGTTCGGGGGGTAATCAGCCCGGTAAGTTACAGGCCAGAATAGATAGGGGAGTAGAGAGTTTGACTCGTTTAGTCCAGAACTTTTTTATCGATATACTTCCTTTATTTGCTAATTCGATTGTGGCACTTATCATGATGTTTAATGCAAATTTCTATGTCGGGCTTGTTGGTCTTTGCATTATACCGATTTATTATTGGGTAAGCAGACAACAGGCTGAACGCATGAGTGGCACAAGGCGTACAATAAAAGAATTGAGAGAAAATAAAAGTCAGGGTATTCTTGGTATTTTGGAGTCTATTATGGTTATCAAATCCTTTATTCGCGAGAATATAGAGAGCGAAAAACAAATGGATTTGCAAAATAGCCTTACGGATGCACAAATGAGAACACGTAAGATGAGCTTTATTTTCGACGGACTTAAAAGCTTCATTGAGCAAATTGGAATTGTAATTATAATCATCCTTACAGCTTATTTTGTACTTGATGATAAGATGACTATCGGTGCTATTATGTTCCACATACTTTTATTTAACAATGTTTCGGCTCCGATAAGACAATTGCATCGTATTTATGATCAGATGAATGATGCGTTGATTTATTCCGAGAGTTTTTTCGATATACTGAAGGCTGATCATCAGATAGAACATTCGGGGCATTATAGACCTCATGCTATAAAGGGAAAATTTGAAATAAAAGGTGTGAACTTTACTTATCCAGACAATGAAAGACGAACTTTATATGATATAAATATGACCATTCTTCCCGGAGAGACAACAGCCTTAGTCGGTCTATCGGGTGCCGGAAAAAGTACTTTAATAAATTTGCTTGATAAATTTTACCAACCAGACTCGGGTGAAATTCTTTTGGATGGGATTTCACTCAGGGAATACGACACAGCTTTCCTCCGGGAGAATATAGGATTGGTCTTGCAAAAGAATCATATTTTTAATGGTACGATAGAAGAAAATATACGATATGGAAAACCTAATGCCACATTTGAAGAGGTACAGAATGCTGCTAAGCAAACATATATACATGATCAAATAATGTCGTTGGAGAATGGTTATAATACACTGGCTTTGGCCTTGTCGGGTGGACAACAACAGAAAATAGCGATAGCCCGTATGTTCTTAAAAAATCCTCCGATTATATTTCTCGATGAACCAACGGCTAGTCTCGATGCAGTTGCCACAGAGCAGATAAAAAATAGTTTGGATGCTATAAAGAAAGACCGTACAGTGATTATTATTTCTCACAGTATATCGCAGATTATAGATTCGGATTGTATTTATGTAATGAAAGATGGACATGTTGTTGAATCGGGTAAACATGAGGATGTATATCATCAAGACGGCGCATATAAGGAAATATTCGATGCTATGGCGCGAAGTTTGAATATAGATAAGATATCAAAGACATTAGATTGATCGAAGGCTTTCTTTGATGTAATTAATATTGATAATAAATGTACTTTCGTTTAAAAGAGCTATTTTTGGAATTTTAAATCAATTTTTTATGACTCAGAGAGAATACAAAAATACTTTCGATGAAGACGAGGCAGTAGGCTGGCATGCAATTGATAAAACCATTGAAAAGATATATGGTAATGTTGAACCACGTCATTATGCGCCGCCTTTACACTTCATGTTAGGAGGTGAAGATCCTCTCGATGGGGTAAGTATATTTGATTCTGAGAATCGAGAGTTTCATCGTCATTTGGTCAGTTATGGAATGTCCGAATTATACTATAATGAAGAAGCGGCAGGCGGAGAGTTTAGTAAATGGGGCTTTGAATTTACATTTCGGTTGAAACCTTTTGCGGAAGATGGCGATGACCCGACATGGGTTGTAAATCTTATGAATAATTTAGCAAGATATGTTATAAAAAGTGGTCGTTGGTTTGAAGTTAATCATGTGATTCCAGCTAACGGACCTATACGTGTGGGCGGAAATACCGAAATAGATATTATCGGAGTTGCTTTTACTCTCGATCCGGAATTGGGTAAGATACAAACACCACATGGTGAAGTTGCTTTTTTACAAATGGTAGGTTTAACTTCAAAAGAGATGAAACGGATAACTGAATCAGGTTCTACATTCGATGCAGTTAGAAATGTGTTGGAAGAAATAAAAGAATATAATCCTTTAATGATAACTGATCTTACTCGTCGATAATAACCGATACTTTATAAAATAAAACTGTCAAATAATATGCTTGCATACATAATTGGTAGTTATAGTACTTGAAAGATCAGATAAATATGATAGGAATTCTATCTGTCACGTATGGTAAAAGTCAGAATAACAAACCTCTTTTTATGTTTTTTTTTAACAATAGCTTAATATTGTAATCCCCCTCTATTTGCTTTTAATTACTATATTTGTGTGCAATTTTATAATCATTTTTGAAGATATAAATATTCTAATGATATAATTGCAATTACGTTAATTTTAAATATAAAGAAGAGGCTAAAAAGCATAAGGC
>NZ_JAEPKU010000008.1 GCF_016652235.1 Dysgonomonas sp. Marseille-P4677 | reverse complement strand
ATTTTCTACACAGCCAATAAATAATAATGATAAAATAGAAAATGTAATTGTAATCAACTGTTTCATAATATTTGAATTAAAATTTACTTAACATTTCTCGTGAATATTTTACATAAAGCACAAAATTAACATAATATTTGAACGTTAATATTAAATTTAACACAAATATCTTAAGTAAGTCATATTCTAGTCTTACCTTATTTAAGATATAAGGCTAGGAGGGATGTTTACGAATTTTTAAGAACCCGTTTGTTTGTAATGTATTTTATTTTCGTCAAGGATTCCCTTTAACCGTCCTATTTCTTGATTGAGATTACTTATTTCACGATCTTTCTTTTCTATAGTATCTTTTAGATCGGCTATTTGTTCACGCAGCAACGATATAACATCGTTGTTCATATACGAAGCTTGCGGCTCAGATACTTGCATATTCTCAGATATGTTCTTTAGCATATTTCCTTCGTCATCAAAAAGCCACGATTTGTTAATTTGTGGAAACTTATCAAGAATTTTATACAAGACTCCAGAACCAACGCTATATCCATCCCTTACCCAATTATTTACGGCCTGACGGCTTTCTCCCATTATTTTTGCAAATTCAATATTAGAGTCATTGCAAAAATCTTCTCTTATTTTTTTTATCTTCTGATTTATTGTCATTGTACATAAATTATTTACATTTGTATTGTTGTTTCATTAAAAAAAATGATGTTATGAATAGTGATCCAGTTAAGGTAGAGGATAAAACGATCCGGTTATTGGCGTATATTATAGCCCTACTGCTTGGATTACTAATATTTACTATTATAATTTCTGTAGATGCTATAAAGGAAAGAATAGATACATTACAAAATACTATTGAAAAAATCGAAAACATTAAATCAAATCATTCTTAGTGTAAATACCTTTATTTGCATTATCTGCAATTATTACACCCACCTTGTTAGAATCAACATCATAATACAATGAGCCGCAACGGGGGCATTCGTGAGAATGTCTTGCATACAAATTCGCCTCAATTAATGGGGTTTTATCTCTGGGGCAATTAGCTTTTAAATTGGTTAATGTCACCTCATCCGGGGTTAAATTCCATTTCCAAGTCCAATATATTCCATTTATCATATCACTTGTGTAATTTCTATATGGGAAAGCATTTTTCATGTCTGTTTTGCCCATTTTTATAATAAGATATATAATAAATGATAGCATCATTAAAAAAATAATAACCCACCATAGCCGTAATTCAATATTGAGAAACCATATTAGACCATACCATATAGTTTTAACAACGTCAGCAATAAGGGTAAATAATGGAACTTCCTTAACCCAATCGTAAATCAAAGAGCCTATCACAAGTGTAATAACAGGGAGTACAATCAGGGTTACAATTTTATTTTCAAATATTTTCATAATTATTAAATAAAGTTAAACGTACATAATATATTTACTTATTGTTTTTATTGTGTAAATAATTTATTTACGTTTGTATTCGTAATACGATACGAATAACAAATATAACTAATTATGAATACAGTAAAAGCAGAAAAGATTCAAAAAACATCATGGACTGATACCATTCGGAAAATGGAAGTAGGTTCTGTATTGGAGTGTACTCTTTATGAACGCCTACAGGCCGCGCCTCGCATAACTGAATACAAAAAAGAAAATCCTATTGCAGAATTTAGCAAATGGGAGAAAATAGGAGAGGATTTGTATAGGATAATCCGTAAAAACTAAGACAATGGATGCTATAGGGATGAATGAAGCCAAACAAATACTAAGGGAGGCAAACATCGGTTCCGTTGTGAACTGCATAGGAATCTCCATTACTATCCTAAGCTCAAAAAAAGATTGTAACGGATGCCTTTTCCGGACAGAAGATAAAGCTAATAGTTGCCGATTCAGGGAATCATGTTTCGCGCATAAGCGTCCGGATCGTGAATCAGTCATATTCAAATCGAAATAAAACCTACATAATGGAAAATCAAATCATTTTACAAGGAATGCGCAAAGAGGACCTTATTGAAGGGGTTGCGGATGAGGTTTTTAGGAAGGTTGCGGAATATCTCAAAGAGATCAAAGCTCCTGAGAGAATGATGGACCGTAAAGAGGCGGCGGCTTATCTGAATATCAGCCACCGCGCTCTGGATGATCTGACAAAGAACGGGAAAATAAAATACTCAAAGATAAACAGTCTGGTAAGGTTTAAACAGTCGGAACTGGATTCGTTTATTGCCAAAAATGAGGTAGACATGAATAGTTTGCATAAGGCAAACAAAAATAAGCGATTTTAAAGCGATTTCCGGAAAGATACTCATAAAATAATGCAAGATATAGGCTCTCCGCCGAAAGCATCTAAAATCAAAAATCAGACAAAAATAACTATCAATATGGATCACAATAATTACAGAGGGATTTACTATCAGAATCTTAAATATTCCACAAAGGAAATAAACGCAAACTTTAAGATTAAGGTAAGCGGAGAAAGCAACGGGCGGAAAGTTCACAAGCTTGTAGGCGTTAGCGGCCTTGTTGATCTGGTTGGAGATAATGACTTAGTTAATACCCTTTTGAAAAAGGCATTTAATAAAGGTTTGGATAAAGTTGAGCATAAATTAAGGAGGGGACTTAAAGTAACATTTTATGCTTGTTGAACTATGAGAAAGACTATTGAAAGAAACCTCTGGGATATCCTCCTGACAATATTACTCTTTATTTCTATCGCTTTAGCCGTGCATAGCTGCGTACAATGCGAGAGCCGCCTAAAACAACTAAAGGAGAGTAAGGAGTATGACATTCCGAACATCCGCAAATAAATGTAAGTGCGGGACTCCGGCTCTAAGAGGTAAAGATGTTTGTCTGTCCTGTTTTGTAAAGCAAGATGAGGCGACACAGCGAAAAAAGCCGGGACATGAGGAGGATGATATACAAGAGGCGTTTTTTACTCCGGCCCGGATCATATTCCCAAAACTCGGAAAATTACTTATAGCCATCCCGAACGGAGGTAAAAGAGACAAGCGGGAAGCGGCCCGGCTGAAAAAACAAGGAGTTACGCCGGGAGCATCGGACATCCTTTGCTTAGTACCGAATGATAAATATAACTATTTGTGCCTTGAAACCAAGACAGAGACGGGGACACAATCAGACGAACAAAAAGAATTTCAAAAACAAGTAGAGGCCGCCGGAGGGCTATACCTGATCTATCGGTCTGCGGCGGAAGGGATTGAGATATTAAAAGACTATTTATCAACTTCTAAATATAAATAACGATGAGAAAAAAAGAAAAATGGATGTTCAAAGGTGCTATTGTATTGGCGAACGGGAAATTAGGCACAATTGCCAGAATGCAAGAGAATGAGCTTAACGGTGTGGAATATGTGTACTACATCTTTGTGAAATTGAACGGAGCTAAATCCGCAAGGCCTTACCATCCTAATGACATTCAAGAAGCAACTAACCCTTAAAAATTAAAAATTATGCAAAATTGGTTTGAATGTGGTATCAAGTATGAGAAAACACTTGAAAGCGGAATGCAAAAGAAAGTAACAGAACCTTACTTAGTCGATGCACTTTCTTTTACTGAGGCTGAGGCCCGGATCATTGAAGAAATGAAGCCTTTTATTTCCGGAGAGTTTACGATCTCGACAATAAAAAGAGCGCGGTTAAGTGAATTGTTTTTCAACGATAACGGGGACCGCTTTTTTAAGGCTAAAGTCTTGTTTGTAACACTTGATGAAAAGGCCGGGACTGAAAAGAAAACTCCGGTTTATATGTTAGCTCAGGCAACGGATATAGATGAGGCGCAAGCCGTAATCAAAAAAGGAATGGAGGGGACACTTGCAGACTATGAGATAGCTGAGGTTAAAGAGACAAAGATCATGGATGTATTTCCTTATGCTGAGGAAGAAAAGAAAATAGTATTAATCTAAATATATAACACAATGGGAAGTAAGCTAATACCTACGAATGCCGATCATGTAGCCTCAGAATTGGACGCTGCATATATATCAAATGAAGAAATAGCGGAATATTTATCCGCGCTCCCCCCTTATGAATTAAAGGACCTCTTTTGTGATATGGTAGGCGTAAACCATCACACGCCGAAAGATGAGTTAATGAAATTACTCTCTGAGAAAATTTAGTAAGAATATCGTAAGAAAAATAACTATGGAAGAAAAAATAATATTTAAGGTGTCAAAGAATAAACTACTGCACCATCTACAAAGAGTCAGTAAAGCCGTATTAGACAAATCGACACTTCCGGTTTACACATATATATTGTTCGAATTAGGCAGCAATAAAACGCTGCAACTCACAGGAACAACAACAGAAATACAAATTGAAACATCACTGGAGGTTGTTGAGGTGGATAGTTCGTTAAGGTTTTGTGTAGATAAGTCAATAATAAACATATTAAAGACTCTTCCGGAGCAGCCTGTCGATTTTGAAGTAACAAGAGTTCCTGATCCGGCTGACAGCAAAAATGCAAGTGTTACCATTGCATTATCCCACTCTACAGGTAACGCTATCATCCCCGGTATGGATGCAACATACTTCGAAAAGATGAAGGCAGTAACAGGACAATCTTTTAAAATGCCGATAGAATCATTACGCCGGGGGTTAAGCATGACAAAGAAATTTACTGGAACGGATGCACTGAAACCCGCACTAACAGCCGTATTCTTTGACTTAAAAGAAGATCATATAGTTTTTGTTTCCACAAACGGAGCTTATATGTCCCGGTTTAAGGATAATTCGGTTAAATGTCCGGAATGTAAGAGTTTTATATTTGGGCTGAGCGCTGTCAATATAACATCATCACTTATAGAAGGTATTTCGGGTGTAGAAGTTGAGATAATATCGAGTGAGTCGAACGTTTCCTTTTCATTTTTAGAAATAATAGTTACATCCCGGTTAGTTGAGGGTAGATATCCAAATTATAACAGTGTATTCCCACCAAACAACCAAATAGAGATGAATGTGGATAGTAAATATTTATCATCTGTTTTGAATCGTCTGTTAACTGTGGCTAATCCACTGGTAGGATTGATAAAATTAGAATCAGGTATGATAGATTCTACTCTTTCAACTGCTGACGAATTTAGTACTAAGGCAGCAAAAGAATCAATAGACTCCGGGAGTAACATAGAAATAACTATCGGGTTTAGCGGCCCTCAAATGATAGACATACTATCTGTTATAAACGGAAATGCAATACTGGCATTTTCAGCCCCTGAAAGGCCTATCCTCATAAAGCCTGAAAAAGATGAGGAGGAATGTGAATTAACTCTATTATCAATGCCTTTAATGTTGAAATAAGGATATGACAAGAGAACAGGAGTATATCAATTTTCTTTCCTTAAAGATGGCTATCAGTAGCCAAACAGGATTTGATATTGAAAAGAGCGAATTAACGCCTACACTATACCCACATGTAAAAGACACTGTACAATGGGCTATAAAGGGCGGATGTAGGGCTATATTTTCGTCTTTCGGGTTACAAAAAACTGTAACCCAACTGGAAATAGCAAAGCAGATAATTGCGCACAAAGGAGGTAAGGCCCTCATCGTATGTCCTAAGCGTGTAGTCATAGAGTTTAAAGCTCAGGCAAAAGAACATCTTAATATGGATGTAACTTATGTAAGATACATGACAGATGTAATAGACTGCAAGACGGATATAATGATAGCCAACTATGAACGTGTACGCGACGGAGATATAAAGCCGGATTACTTCATTATGACATCGCTCGATGAGGCTTCTGTATTACGGGACTACGGGACAAAAACATATCAGGAGTTTCTTCCTAAATTCTCTCCGGTTCCATATCGTTACGTTGCTACAGCTACACCATCGCCGAACAGGTATAAAGAGTTAATACACTATGCCGGGTATTTGGGAATCATGGATACCGGACAAGCCTTAACCCGCTTCTTTAAGCGTGATAGTACAAAAGCTAATAACCTGACATTATATGAACACAAAGAAGAGGAGTTTTGGTTATGGATGTCAACATGGGCGTTATTCCTTACAAAGCCGTCTGATCTTGGATATTCTGATGAAGGATATGAGTTACCGGACCTGATAGCACATGAGGAAGTTGTAAATGTAGACAATGCGACTGCAGGTGTAAATAAGGACGGACAGGTTAAAATGTTACGGGAAGCCTCAACAAGGGATTTCAGAGGAAAGGCGAAAGAACGCCGGGATAATTTAGATGCAAAAGTAGATCGAATAGTCGAGATACTGAACCGTCCGGAAAACAAAGACGATCATTTCTTAATATGGCATGACTTAGAAGCTGAACGACATGCCATCTGTAAAGCTGTTCCCGGATGCAAAGCCGTATATGGTACGCAAAAGGATGCAGAGGCTGATATTATCATTGACGACTTTAAAAATGACCGTTTAAAATATCTGGCTGCAAAGCCTTCTATGCTAGGCGAGGGATTGAACTTTCAATATCATTGCCATAAAGCGATAATGATAATTGATGATAAGTTTCACGATAAGTTTCAAGCTATACACCGTATTTGGCGTTTTATGCAAAAACATAACGTACATCTATATCTGGTATATGCTGAATCTGAAAATAAGATTTATCAGGATTTCATATTGAAATGGGAACAACACAATAAGCTCGTGGATAATATGGCTGAAATAGTACGTAAATACGGGCTTTACGGCTTAGATGCACAAGAAAAGATGATGCGATGGATGTTTGCAAGTCGTGAAGAATATAAGGGAACGGACTTCGTATCTGTAAATAACGATTGTGTTTTAGAGGCCTTCAAAAAGCCGTCCAATTCTTCCGGATTGATAATTACTTCTATCCCATTCTCTAATCATTACGAGTACACGCCAACATATAACGATTTCGGACATAACCTCAATAATGATAAGTTCTTTCAGCAAATGGATTTCTTAACTCCGGAGATGTACCGGATTTTGCAACCGGGCCGCCTTGCCTGTATCCATGTTAAGGACCGTGTATTATTCGGAAGTGCTACGGGTACAGGTATGCCGACAATCGATCCTTTCCATGCTATTTGTATTTTCCATTATATGAAGCACGGATTTGAATTTATGGGAATGATAACCGTTGTGACCGATGTAGTAAGGGAAAATAACCAGACTTACAGGCTCGGATATACTGAGATGTGTAAAGACGGCTCAAAAATGGGTGTCGGTTGTCCTGAATATGTACTATTGTTCCGCAAGCCGCAAACGAATAAAAGTAAAGCCTATGCAGATATTCCGGTAATAAAGGATCCGGAATCATATTCTTTGGCACGATGGCAAGTAGATGCGCATGCCTTCTGGAAATCGTCCGGAAATGCATTATTGACAGCAGAGCATATTGCCAACATGAAAATAGATCAGGTGCGGTTACTATTCAAAGATTTTGACCGGAACAATGTATATAATTATGAACGTCATGTTGAGATTGCCGAAATGATGGATAGAATAAATATTCTACCCCGTACATTTATGGCTATCGATCCGACAACAGAGCATCCGATGGTATGGGATGATGTGGCCCGGATGAAAACACTTAACACCCGCCAAACGCAACAGAATCGCCAAAATCATATTTGTCCGTTACAGTTGGACATTGTAGACCGTTTGATAGACAGATATAGTAATGAGGGGGATGAGGTATATGAACCTTTCGGGGGCATTGGTACAGTTGGTTATTGTGCTTTAAAGAAAAGGCGCAAGGCTTTCCTTTCAGAACTTAATTATGATTATTGGTTTGATGGATTGGGTTACATGCGCGAAGCGGAAATGAAAGTATCTGCACCGACATTATTTGATTTAATGGAAATGGAGGCGGTATGAAAAATAGCACAATACTCAATCCTATTGCATTGTTAAATATGATTGTCCTTTTGGATAAGCTTGTAAATGAAGGAATAGAGATATATTATATTGATCTGTTTTGCGGGGCCGGAGGAACCTCAACCGGAATAGAACTAGCAACCGTAAACGGTCGGAAGGTAGCAAAAGTTATTGTTTGTATAAACCATGACAAAAACGCTATAGCAAGCCATTTCGCCAATCATCCGGACGCTTTACATTTTACTGAGGATATCCGGACGCTCGATCTTTCTTTAGTTATTAGCCTTGTTAAAAAAATACGGATGAGGCAACCGGATGCAAAGATCGTACTTTGGGCCTCCCTAGAATGTACAAATTTTAGCAAGGCAAAAGGCGGCCTCCCTCGCGATGCTGATAGTAGAACTTTAGCAGAACATTTATTCAGATATATTGCGGCTATTGATCCGGATTATATACAGATTGAAAACGTTGAGGAGTTTATGTCGTGGGGAGACTTGGACGAAAACGGAAAGCCTATTAGTAAAGATGCCGGACGGTTATTTAACAAATGGGTGCATGATGTAAAGTATTTTAATTCTAAAGATGCAAAAGCTACTTATCAATATTCACATAGGATACTTAACTCCGCCGATTATGGAGCCTATACTTCCCGTAAGCGTTTCTTTGCTCAGTTTGCAAAATACGGCCTCCCTATTGCTTGGCCGGAGCAAACACATAGTAAGGAGTTAAAAAATGATTTGTTTTCCAATCTGGAGAAATGGAAGCCTGTAAAAGAATGTTTAGATTTTGCCGATGAGGGAGAGAGTATCTTCAATAGGAAAAAGAATTTATCTGAAAAGACATTAGAGCGTATATATGCCGGACTCATAAAGTTTGTTGCCGGAGGTAGAGATAAATGGTTACTAAAATATAACTCTGTAAACGGAGTAACAGGCAAACATAATCCTCCGGGAATAGATGAGCCATGCCCTACTATTGCAACTCAAAGCAGATTAGGAGTTATTCAGACTACATTTTTATCTAAATATTTTAGCGGACATCCGGAAAGCAAAAACCAGAGCATAGAGTCTCCCTCCGGATCAATAACGACAAAGGACCATCACTCTGTTATAACGACAAATTTTGTATCGAAGTATTACTCCGGGAAACCAGATCAAAAGAACTATAGCGTTGAGGAACCGGCTCACACGATCCGCACAAAAGACGGTCAGGCCTTGATAACGTCAAAGAGCTTTTTATCTGCCTATTATGGTAACGGGCATAATACATCGGTAGATAGTCCATCATCAACTATTACGACAAAAGACAGGCTATCTTTTATAAAGACCTTTATAGTAAACAGCTATTCCAACGGAGGGCATCTAGGAGATATAAACAATCCTTGCGCCGCTATAACTACAAAGCCGAAACAAAATCTTATTTGTTGCGAAAATTGGCTAATGAATACCAATTTTAATAATGTCGGTAGCTCCCTGGATGATCCCTCTCCGGTAATAACTGCAAATAGGAAATATCATTATCTGATGGATGCGCAATATAGCAGAATAGGCCGGGATATAAACGAACCATGTTTTACGCTGATTGCACGGATGGATAAAACCCCTCCTTACTTCATTTCAATAGAAAACAAAGAAACGATTTGCATTTATGATCCTTACTTCTGGATTTATGAAACGGTAAAAGAAAGGCCCGTCTTTATATATGCGGATATAGACTCTCAATGCCCTATACTTTACAAGATATATGCTTTTATGGCTTTGTATGGCATTGTAGATATAAAAATGAGGATGCTGAGGATACCGGAACTAAAGCGTATTATGGGATTTCCGGAGGATTATGTTTTGATCGGTACGCAAGCCGAACAAAAAAAGTATATCGGGAATGCGGTTGAGGTTAAAACGGCTAAGGCCTTATGTGAGGCAAATGCTAGAGAATTATTGAGATTAGGAATATTAAAAATAGCAGCATAGACAATCATGGATGAGAATATAACAATTCCTATGAAAGAATGGAATAAGGCTCAAAGTATCCTTATCGATATCCAAGAGAAACTAACTAAGCTACTCAAAGATAAAGAGAGTGAGTTTTTAACTCCTAGCGAAGTGTGCAAGATGTTGAGGATTAGTCGAAATACGTATCAAAGATATGTAAAGAAGGAAATTATAGAGCAAACGAAAATCAAAGGCAAAGCGTATGTAAAACGGTCGGAATTAGAACGATTAATAGAGGACGGTAAATTATAAATGATAGACTTTATCACATTGGTTAAAACTCATTTGTCAGATATGGAAATTAAATCTATTGTAGACAAAAACCGTCTGCAAACTAACTCAAAAGACGGCCTCCCATATTATGATAATTCCAATACAAAGAACTTTTCACAGGATCAGGGAATATATATCCTCATTGATACTAACGGAAAGTTGAAGGTAGAGGGGAGCTTGCATAAATACTACAATGAGATAAACGGCCGGGACCGGAATAACTATAATCAGTTTTCCATGTCGGAGGCAAAGAAAGCCATTAATCAACTATTGACGGATAAAGGGATCGATGAGGATAATTTGAGAGTCTATAATTATGAAATAGGGCTTAATCTGGATGTATCTAAAGATTGCCGCGCGTATATGGATAAGATGATAGATATAGGCCCTCCGGGAGACGAACGGAAGCTCTATGTAAATGCGCGCTATAAGGATGAACGGGTTAAAACTACAATCTTTCATAAGCATACCCGGAAATATTTTAAAGCATATGACAAGGTATTTGAGGGGATGGATAAGAAAAGAAAGATTATTCCGGACTCTAAGATATTAAGGCTTGAAACGGTTTACAGACGGCTAGATAATTGCTTTGTGGCTGATTTTTTTAACCGTGATAAACTTTATAATATGTTGGAGGCCTTTTTCCGGGATTGGAGAACCCTCCATTTTGAACGGGATATTATCACTCCGAAAGGAACGGGCCGCGCGCGTCAATATTTGTGTATGGAGATTATATCGGAAGGGAGGGAAGCCGTATTAAGGAAGGCAAAGGAGCGACACAAAAACGGCTCTCTGAAAGATTGGGAGTATAGAAATATCCGGGAATTTATCAGTAAGGAATGGGATGAGATAAAGAAAGATATCACTTTCATTCAAAGCGATGAAGATAAAGAATTTAGGGACTTGATGAGGGTAAATTATACCCTCCTAAAGAATGATGAAATAGACATTTAGCCTAAAATATTCAAAATGCTGTAAATAAACATGTTACAAAATTATAGTAATATAAATGGGTATAAATGGGTAATCTTTTTGTTTTGCCCGGTAACTTATTATAGTAACCGTAACCGCCCGGTAGCTTGTCGTATATTTCCCGGCAGGGAAAGCCGTAAGGCTTCCAAAAGGGAAATCAAAAAACTACTTCCTGTATGAAAAAGATTGTACTCACTATATATCACACGGACGCATCTAAAACACATATTCGATATGCTATAAGATTGCTTTGCAAGATAGCGGGAGTACAAATGATTGAGATAAGAGAATCAGATATACCAGAGATAAAAAAATAACTGATTAATATTTTATGAGTGAGTTAAGAGAAAGTTTAGAAATATATCCTCCTATCGGAATGTATTACCCTGCCAATAGAAAGCAATCATTTACATCAAAAATACAAAGATGTAATGTATGTAACGGATCAGGAGGCAAGTATAATGATGAACATTCCGGACATGAAGGTTATGAGGCCTGTAGGATGTGCGGAGGGACCGGAGAGATACAATGTATTATAAATACTGAGTGGATAGCTATAGGAGAAGTAAAAGAACAATTTAAAAATATCGAAAAATGAAAAGAATAGTAACTAAAGTAATAGGAAGCCCCAATTTAATAAATAATAGGTGGTGTGTGTTGGTCGAATCTAAATACTATAATAAAACCCTATCACATATTTTACCTTTTGATACTGTATCTGAGGCAATCAAAGTACATGAGGGTTATGAGTATATGATTAGTGATATTTTGAGAGAGCCGCCCCAAGCTAGTTTTAAAACTCTCTCTATTCAACAGCCTTATGCCTTGCTTGCGGCAATGGGAGTAAAGGATATAGAAAACAGGAGTTGGAAAACTGATTACAGAGGCCGGATTTATATTCATGCCTGTTCTTTTAGATCAGCCCAAAATATAAAGTATGCTTTGACTTCAGAACAAAAAGAGATTGTAAACCGGAATCCATTGATTTATGATTTTCTGGAGGATAAGGAGTTAATGTATTCGGCTATCATCGGCCATGTTGATCTAGTGGATATCGTTGAGGATAGCTCCTCAATATGGGCTTTGAAAGATCATTACCATTGGAAACTAGAAAATCCGGTCTTATTCGAGAGTCCTTATATCAATGTAAAAGGACAATTAGGTTTTTGGGATTGTAGAGAATATTTGAAAAAGTAAGGATATGGATATTACAAAAGATAATATAGACTTCTCGAAAGCAGAGATAGACGAAATTTTAAAGCAAATGGGATTTTTAGAAGTTGGTCCGAATACTTATCAAAATATAAGTATGGGTGTTATTTCGTTTCCTGAGTGTGATTTGTATGAAGCGGCCCGGCAAATATACCATCTAGGAAAAAGACAGAAATGTAAAGAGGTCGCGGATGTATTAGATTTAAAACAAAATTATTAATAAACATGGGAATAGAAAAAGTTGAGTTGTACATATGTACGTGTGATAATTGCGGATGCGATTATGAAAGTGATGATCTGTATCGTGTATTTGCAGATGAGACAGAGGCTGATGATTTTGTTAGAAATACAGGAGATTGGATAAAGGAAAACGGTAAATATTATTGTTGTGATTGTGCTGAGTTAGATGATAATGGTATTATGGCTATTTCTGAAAATAGAACAAATAAATTTGTAGAATAATAATATTGCTAAACAAACAAGACGAATTAATAAATCATACAGTTATTTTACTCAAATTTTAAATATAAGAGAATTTTATAAGCATTCCTACAACTTATATACCCATAAAAAGAGAGGCCTTCAAATCTAATTTAAAAGGCCTTTTTGTTTGTCTTATGCAAACTATATTTTTAAGTAGCTGATTTAGTGTATTGGAAAATAGTTTTTCAAATAACTCCCCAAATAACTCCCCTGAAATAAAATATACTATATATCTTATTGATATATAGTATAATAGCTCACATCTCTGTGACCCTGGCGGGAATCGAACCCACAGCTAAGGAACCGGAATCCTTTATTTTATCCATTAAACTACAGGGCCATAAGCGACACAAAAGTATAAAATTAATTTCAGCTTTTAAATAATATATATTGAAAAAGAAGAAAGCGTCATCTACTTCCTAAATCCAGATACATATTTTGGAAAAATACCTTAGCTTCCTTTTCTAAATTTGGATCTCCCGACTGATGAATAATATTACGCTGATCATTATCGTAAGTGACTGTACCTGTAGAATCTGTCATACAGAAGCCATTCACATATGAATAGAAAGCAAATTTTCGCGCATTTATATTTAACATATTTTTACTAAACTTAAATTCTGTATGATTAACCTTCAATTGAGATAAAAGTGTTGCAGCCAAATCATTTTGGGATCCATAATCTGAAATAACTTGGGGCTCTTTTACAGCACCTCCGATCCAGACCAACGGTATATGGAATCGTTGAGGTTCGCTATTATTTACCCCTTGAGGATATGATTGCATTGCATGGTCAGCAACAAATATGATCAACGTATTTTCCCATAGCTCAGTCGCCTTCAGCTGCTCTATAAAATTCCCTAAACACTCATCGGTATATGATACTGCATTAAGAAATGGGTGATCAAACTTGGTTACAGGAACATCAAATGGTTCATGACTGCTTAATGTTAAAATTGTTTTAAAGAAAGGGTTTTTCTGATCCTTTGTTGTCAAATCATGATACACTCTTTCTATAAGATACCTATCTGGTGCTCCCCATTTAGTCATACGCTCACTTAGCGGAAAGTCCTTATCTGAAACAACATCCTTTATACTGCAAGCCCCCATAAAATAGGAACGCATATTGGCAAAATCAGCATCACCTCCATAATAGAATGATAGATTATCATAGCCTGCATCCTTCAATGCTTTGGGTATTGTAGGCAAATTTTCCGTTTTCTGTGGATATTTCATTATTGCAGTAGTCGGATGTGCTGGGTAGCCACTCAATATGGAAACAAGACCACGGTCCGTACGAAAACTATTTGCATAAAAGTGATCGAATAATATACCTTCTTTAGCAAAACGGCTCATATTAGGAGCAACAACGGAGTCTAAAGCCACATCTGCCGAAAAACTTTCAAGTATAAATAATATGATATTAGGGCGATCGGTATTTAACAATTCTGAGATACTATCATTATGCGGCTGATAATTTAGCTGTTCAAAAATCTGTACAGCCTCTTCTTTTGGATAGAACTGATACTGAGACGCAAAGTTATCCGATTTAAAGAAAGAATACATCAGATTGAATTGAGGATTGATTGCTGCATGATTCAAAAACATCTGGTCGGTAAAATACACCTTTCCTACATTCATCGTCGATACAGTTACCCCTCCCCTAATTGGTAAAAATAGAGCTCCGGTAAGTAAGAACAAAACAACACCAGTTTTCCATATTGACTTAGGAACTGTCAAACGCAAAATTTGCTTTCTTATAATATATACATATCCTATATATATAACAACAGAAAAAGCAATTGTGGTAAAGAAGCCTAAAAGGATTTGAATAAAAGATGCACTGGCAAAAGTTTCTTTTGGTTTTTGTAAATAAAGAAACACGCTGGAATCGAAATGAAATCCCCAATAAGGATAAACAACTATATCCACTACTGTTATAACAGCTATCAAAGACAAGATAACACAAAAATAGACATTAAACACCTTTGCCATCACCGAAGGTTTAAACCATATAGATGCTATAAGCATAAATCCTGGAATGGCTGTCAGATAGCCACTCATAGATAGATCAAGAGGCAGACCATGATATAAAACATTAAATATATCGGAGAAAGCGATACCTCCGTCAATTGATGAATTCAACAACGAGAAAGCAACCTTTCCTATAAAAAATATCAAAATAAAATAAAAAAAGATAGTAATAAAAAGTAGGATTCTTTGTCTCATTAGTTAAATATCAATATTAAACAATCAGTTATAAATATCAGAATTTTACAGAACCTTACAAAAATATTTTAACTAAAAAGTGACAAAGTTATACACTTTTCACTCTGTTTTAGCATTAAATTTATCTTGTGTAGTTTCTGTTCCAATTCTTTCCTATTAAGATACACAATCGCGCTAAAACACAATGAAAGCATCTTGAGAAAATCTTTTATATAAAGCAAAGATAAAGTTTATCACAAAAAATCACGTCTCTTTTATGGAATTTCATACTGAGTTATCTCTATTAAATAAAAAATAGAAGTTCAACCATTAAATAATCAATATTATGGCTAGTATAGATACAAGTGGCGGAGGGAATGGCAAAAGAAGCAAACCTCAAAAGAAGATATTAAGAGTAGATTTTACTCCAATGGTAGACATGAACATGTTGCTCATCACATTCTTCATGTTCTGTACCACCCTCAGTATTCCTCAGGTAATGGATATTGCTATGCCTGCAAACGAAGGTAGGCAACCTATACCGGGATCTAAATCTGTAACTGTAATTTTAGGAGAGCAAGATAAAATATACTATTATGCAGGAGTAGCCGATTATGAAGACTATGCTTCTCTGAAAGAAACCAATTATCTAGGATTACGGGAAATGTTGTTGGAGCGTAATAATACAGTTGCCTCTAAAATTCAAGATTTGAAAAAGAAATTCTACAAAAAAGAAATTGACGATAAATCATTCAAATCATTGGTATCTGAAGCTAAAAGATCTAAGGAAGGACTCAATGTTGTAATTAAAGCTACAAAAGATTCAAATTATAAAAATCTAGTAGATGTTCTTGATGAAATGCAAATTTGTGGTGTTGATAAATATGCTATCATAGATTTGGAAGAGGGAGACAAATTTTTGATGGAAAACCTTAAGACAAAAGGCTCATTAACGGCTATGGCTAAAAGGCCATGAAGCCGACCTTCATCACTTACTATATTTATTGATAAAAAGGCATAACTCTAATGAGTTATGCCCTTATCATAATATAAAGGCTTTATTTAAATCATAAAATGTAATCGGTTCTGTAAATTCACTTCTGCAATGCCGCCATCTATATCCAAATACAATATATTCATATGAGGATAAATCTCTTTAATCCGCTTCTCTACTCCTTTAGCTACTATATGATTGGCTATACAACCAAATGGTTGGAGGCAAACCACTTTATTCACTCCTTTACGTGCGTAGTGAGCTATTTCACCGGGTATCAACCATCCTTCTCCAAACTGGTTAGATAAATTTAACACCTCCGATGCAGCTTCAGCTTTAGCATAGATAGACTCCGAAGCTTCATAGAATTTGAACTTGCTGAGTATTTTCTCAGACTTCTTTACTTTGCTATTAATATACCACCAGATTAGAGGTTTTAATGTTTTAGAAAAAATCGATTCCTCATCCAAACCATTCTCAACATTAACCTTACTATTAACAAAAAACTGCATAAGAAAATCGAGAAGTGGCGGAGTGGAAACTTCCACATTTTTACTTCGAAGCCATTCTGTTATATTTGACTGTGCATAATTATTATACTTCACAAAGATCTCACCAATAAGACCAACTTTAGAATATTCCTTATCAAAGATCGGTATATTATTAAAATCCTCTACAGCTTCTTTCAATAAGCGATACAAAGTCTTAGAATCATTAGCCCTAACAGCATCGATACCACGTTCGATATAAAAATCAAAAACCTCTAAAGATGCTCCCTCTTTTTTCTCACGAACAGAGATAGCACTATGCATTTGCTGCAAGCCATCTCCATATAATACAAGAGGGATTGCAATTTTTGCGATTTTCTTCCAGTCAAGGGTAAATTCACTTTCCTCATTCTGATATGTATCTCCTGAACTAAGGGCTATAACAGGAATATCATTAAATCCGGCATTCAACAACCCATTTTTAATCTGAGCAATATAGTTTGTTGCACGACATTGTCCTCCTGTTTGTGTGATAGCCAATACAATATCTTTTACATCATAATTACCAGACTGCAATGTATTGATTATATCCCCTAGCACTAGAGTAGAGGGATAGCAAACTTCATTGTTCCCATACATTAAACCCAAGTCGGCTGAAATCTTATTGGACTTAGGTAAGTTTTCGACCTTCAGACCCAGCAATTCTCCAAGAGCCGGAGCAAAAGGAGATATAAAATCGCAAAGCCAAGGAATAAGAATTGTTTTATTCTGATCTTTTTCTTTCTTGTAAGGCACCGAATATCCTTCATACTGTTCGGGTAACACTACATCAGACGACTTCACAGCCTTAAGCGATTCGACCAACGACCGCAGGCGCAAACGTATAGATCCCGGACTAGCTATCTCGTCGATACGAAGTACCGTAATATTCTTTCCAACAGCTTTGAGAATATCACGGGTTTCGTCCATAAAGAAAGAATCGGGACCACAACCAAACGAATTAAGTTGAATCAACTGTACATTCTGTGGCAGTTTAGCAACTTCCATCGCTGCCTGTACTACACGGTTGGGGTACGACCATTGCGAAATAATATTCAATTTACCAAAACCATGGCTTTCAGGCTTACGAAATACATCATCTGTAAGTACTGTTACACCCAGATCAGACAGAATCTGTCCTACCTTTTGGTGTATCAAAGGATCTGTATGATAAGGACGGCCGGCAACAATGAAAGTAAGCTCACCACTTTCGAGGGATTTATCTAATAATTCTTTCTGATAATCATATAACTCTTTCTTCAACCCATTCTTTACATCTAACGCTTTACTGAAAGCTTTTTCAAATACTGATTTGGACACTCCAAGTCGTGATAGATAATTGAAACATCCTTTTTGCAACGCTTTATCGCTGCTGAATGTAATAACAGGCTCATCGTATGGAATACCATGTCGTCCCAAAGGATCGATTGAGCTCTGAACCACATCAGGATAACCGCTGACTACAGGACAATTAAATGAATTGGATGCCTGACCAAATTCTTTCTCTTCTTTTGGTACTATCGGATAAAAAATACGGTCTACTTTAGATTCAATCAAAGCTAAAATATGCCCATGTACCAATTTCGCAGGGAAACAGATATTATCAGACATCACCCCTCCTACTCCTTTTTGATAAAGAGGAAAAGTAGATTCAGGTGAAAGCCTCACATTAAATCCGCATTCAGACAATAAAGTGTGCCAGAATGGATAATTATCAAACATATTCAAGACACGAGGGATACCGATTGTTCGTCCTTTCTCTATATTCTCTGCATTTACAGGCCTGCTAAATAGTATTTCGTTCTTACGATCAAAGGCATTATATCCTTCTTTACGGTCATTATTCTTGTTGAAGAATACCTTTTCACACTTATTCCCGGCATAACTTATATTGCCATTATTGAATTTAAAACGAAGTACAGAACAAAGATTTGTACAACCTTTACACGTCAGTTCTTTCGAATCTATTGTACTCACATCAAACAGAGCTTCGTTCCCTAAAAAAGAGGTCACGCTTTGTGTCTTCTGCCATAAACGCTGAGAATAAAGGGCCGCTCCTAATGCTCCCATCAACTCAGGGTGGTCAGTAGAACTTACAGTTTTACCTGACAGCATTTCCAATGCTCGATAAATAGCATCATTTCGGAATGTTCCTCCCTGAACTACAATATGATCTCCCAGCATATTCAGATTGGATATTTTAAGCACTTTGAATAAGCAGTTCTTTACAACAGAATATGCCAGCCCTGCTGCTATATCATCATTTCCAGCATTTTCCCTGAGAGACTGCTTTACCTTCGAATTCATAAATACAGTACAACGAGAACCTAAATCGCTCGGATATTTTGCCAGACATGCAGCTCGAGCAAAATCTGACAACTCCATATTCATATTCGAAGCAAAATTTTGCAAAAACGAACCACAGCCTGCCGAACATGCTTCGTTCAACTCTATATTCGAAATCAGCCTATTATTAATAAAAATAGATTTGATATCCTGACCGCCGATATCAAGGACGAATGAAACATCGGGGTCTACATATTGTGCTCCCGAAAGGTGAGCAATAGTTTCCACAATACCGTAATCAAGCCCCAACGCCGATTTCATCAAATCTTCTCCATATCCTGTAGCAGCCGAAGACAAGAACTTTACCTCTACTCCCTTTTCTTTTGCTTCTTTATAGAATAGGTCTAATCCCTCCATTACTTTTTTTAGAGGGTTGCCTTCATTATTTCCATAAAACTTATATACAATATTTGAATCAGCATCCATGACTACTACTTTAGATGTAGTGGAACCAGAGTCAATACCGAGAAAACATTCTACGTATTTTTCCTCTCCTAATTCTTTGAATTGTAAAGCTTTTACATTTCGGTTCGCATCCCACTCTATATATTCCAATTCGTCCTTAAACAATGGCTCTAAAGCATCTGAATGGTTTGATGATGTAGATATACTTAATTTATCGATAAGTTCATTCAACCTAAATTCGACTGGAGAGTCTTCTTTGTATAAGGCAGCACCCCATGCAGGGAAATATTCTCCATTCTCAGGTACTATTATATCGGTCTCTTGCATTTTAAGCACATCCCGGAAAGAATTTCGCAAGGCTGGAATAAATGTCAAAGGGCCTCCGATACATAATATTTTCGGAACTACATCGCAACCTCTGGCCAAAGTTGTTACCGACTGTAATGCAACTGCATGTAATATAGAAGCCGAAATATCTGCAACCGATATATTACGGCTTATTAGATTTTGGACATCCGTTTTAGCAAAAACTCCGCAACGAGAGGCGATAGGATATATTTTATCGAAATCGAGTGCTTTTACCCCTAATTCCTCAACAGATATATTCATCAGGCTCGCCATCTGGTCGATAAATGCGCCGGTACCTCCGGCACAACTACCATTCATACGAATATCAGGATGTTTGCCCTCACTAAAAAATACCATTTTAGCGTCTTCACCACCTAAGTCGATAAGTGTATGAGCCAAAGGATATATATTTTTTACTACTTCAACAGCAGCCACAACTTCCTGTACGAATGAAATGCCCACACGTTCTCCGATTCCCATGCCGGCAGAACCTGATATGTTTACATTAAATGTACTATCCGGATATTCTTGCTCAACTTTTTGAAGTTCCAATACCAATGTTTGCTGAATATTGGCTTGATGACGACAGTAGGATTTGTAAATTATTTGTAAGTCATTATCTAAAACCACAATTTTTACAGTTGTCGATCCTACATCGATTCCCATTTTATATTGTTGTTCTTTGCTCATTATTGCGTAGTTTTATTTGTATTATTATCACAAGGTTTTAATGCATTAATAGTAAATTCTATTACATATTTCTCATGATTTGCTATCAACTCATTATATATATTTCCGGGAATTTCCATCAAGGTCATAGCCAGATTTCCAAACATAAATGGGAACATACACATCGATAATATATTCAAAAGAAAGTCGGCAGCAGGTGTATCTCTTATGGTACCCTTTGCTATTTCGTCTTCAATACGTTCTTCTATTTTGCTGAAAGAACTGTAAGGATTACGTTTCTTTATACGTTGCGTTAATCCTTCGGGGTTAAGGCTAACCTCATTTAATATAAATGCGGCAATCTGAGGATATTCGAAAAGAAGTTCATAATAAGCATGAATCCAACTTTCTATCAACTCAAAAAATGGAAGATCGGATGTAATCGTATCAAATATTCTTTTGGAAAATACATCCAAAGCTTCTTCAAATATAATCTCAAAAAGATTATACTTCGACTGAAAGTAGTAATTTACCATTGCTACATTAGTGCCGGATGCTTTGGCAATATCCCTCACACTAGTACCTTTAAATCCGTTTTTGATAAAAAGGTCTTGTGCTTCTTTGAGTATCTTGTCCTTTACTTCCAGTGAATTTTCATTATTAAACATGTGTTCTAAACGATTGTTTAATTACAAATATAAAAAAGAATCTTAAATTAAACAAGTGTTTAATAAATCAATTATACGGAACAAGTATATCTCAGACTTTAATTTATAAATGAATCTGATAATTTCAGATTTAGTCGGAAAGCATGGCTATAGCCTTTTCCATATCTTCCGGCGTGTCAATACCGATAGTTTCCACTTCTGTATATCCCACTTTAATCCGATATCCATTTTCTATCCAACGGAGTTGCTCCAATGATTCGGCTTTTTCCAGCAAAGATTGTGGTAATTTAGTTATTTCATTTAACACATCAATACGATAGGCATACATACCTATATGTTTATAAAATATAGAATTGTCGAGCCATTTTGTATGATCTACATCTCGCACATAAGGTATGATAGAACGGCTGAAATACATGGCTTCGTTTCTTTTATTAATAACTACCTTAGGTGAATTTGAGTTAAATAAAGTATCAAAACCATCTTCTTTTCTGAAAGGCTTAACAAGTGTAGCCAATTCTGTATCCCTACTATCAAAACAATTTTTCAAAGCATCGATCTGATCCGGCTGAATAAAAGGTTCATCTCCTTGTACATTTATCACAACATCAAAATCACCCCCTATCTTCGAATAAGCCTCCTGTATACGATCGGTTCCACTTTTATGATTGGATGAAGTCATCACAACTTTACCACTAAAACCGCTGACAACCTCAAGAATACGCATATCGTCTGTAGCAACCCAAACTTCATCGACAGACTTCTTAACCTGTTCATAGACTCTTTGAATCATAGGCTTTCCTTTCATATCTGCTAATGGTTTACCTGGAAAACGAGAAGAAGCATAACGAGCAGGAATAATGGCTATAAATTTCATAATTATGTATACTGATATAGATGATTTCAATTAATGAATTTACAAATTTATAAAATAAACCTATTATAATTTTCTTCTTTGCTCAAACTATTCTAATTTTACATAAATTTCGGAAAATTCTAATCACATGCCCATATCTCGTCGTATCTTTTTAAAAAAGGCTGCTCTTGGTATTTTCGCAGCAACAGCAGCACCCCAAATTCTATATGCAAAAAACTCAACAGGCTCTTTCATTGACAAATTATTACCAGCACCTATTGGCGGAGGGTTCGAAATGCCCGACTACTGGGTCTGGGGCTCTTCTGTAATCAAGGGAGAGGATGGAAAATATCATATGTTTGCAGATCGCTGGAAGAAAGATATCGGATTTCAGGGATGGGTTACAAATTCACAGGTAGTACATGCCATAGCAGATAAACCTGAAGGTCCTTATCTGTTTTCCGATGTATCACTCCCTATACGCGGGGCCGAGTATTTTGACGGACTGGTCACACACAACCCTAGAGTAATTTATTTCAAAGGGACCTATTATCTATATTATTTTGGCACAACATATGATTTTCCTGTTCCACAAGCAGGAACTGAATGGCAAAATGATTGGTTTGAACGTGCATGGATGAATAAACGTATCGGTGTGGCATGGTCAAAATCGTTATATGGCCCATGGCACAGACCTGAAAGACCTGCAATAGAACCACGCCCAGGCAAATGGGATGCCACGATAACAACAAATCCATCACCTGTAATCAATCCTATCACAGGCAAAATATTATTAATGTACAAATCTTCTCCTGTCAATTCGGCTCCACCACTATTACTTGGCGTTGCTGAAGCCGATCACCCTCTTGGAGAATATAAACGATTATCTGATGAACCTATTTTCAGATTTGATACAGCCGCCAATCAAGACAATGATGTAGAAGATCCATTTGTATGGCATAATGGAGAATTCTATGAATTGATTATGAAAGATCGTTTTGGACATATTTGCGGAGAAGAAGGAGGTGGAATACATGCAACATCAAAAGACGGCATTGATTGGAAATTATCAAATCCTGTAAAAGCATATTCCAGAACTGTAAGATGGAATGATGGTTCCGTAACCCATCAAGCGAATTTCGAGCGGCCGTTTCTGCTAATTGAAAATGGAAAACCAACGCATCTATTCGCTGCCACAGGAGCAGGAAGTTCACCTTGGAACTTTGAGCGAACATGGAACATGGTAATTCCACTTAAATAAGTATATTTTTGTCTTAATTTGCAGTAAATATTCCATCCTGTTTTCAGAAATGAGTGTATATTTGCAAGCAATTATGAACAAAATCTTGCTTAGCATAGGGACAAATGAAAATAGAGAAGCTAGTCTGGTTCTTTGTCACCAACTATTGAATAATCTATTTGAAGAAATACATTATTCTGAGACCTCTATTACCAAACCCTACGGCGTAAAATATCATAATGATTTTCTCAATCAATTGGCTATTGCGTATACCGAACAAGATAAAGAAGATATCCATGCAGCCCTGAAAGAGCTGGAGAAGAAAATGGGACGAAAGGCTTCTGATAAAGAAAGCGGAATAGTCGTTATAGACATAGATATCGTAATATGGAATCAGGAAATTATAAAAGCTACAGATATAGAACGTACTTATATAAAGGACCTATTACCCACATTAGATATTCAACTATTGTCTTAATTCTAAATCTATTCTATTTAAAACAGGAAGACTATTATCATTAAACTTCCTTGCAAAATAAGGAAAACGCTGGCCATATTCATCACTAAATTCGATGTGTGTCCTTAGAAAATCAACATGATTATCTCCTATTGTAGCAGGAGGAACAGGAACCTCCCAATCTGTATATGTAAGGCTTGAAGCTGTATTATTAAGAAATGGTGAATTACCAATAATAGTTTGAAAGAAAGCTTCATCGGGAACAAGTGTATTCCTGAAAAAATTTATATAACGCTTATCCTCATCCACAGTCTTCAAAATATATTGCACACATGCCTGAGTAAGCCCAAACCATTGAGTACCTGCATAGACTTTAAATGGAGCTTGTCTTTTTATTCTTAGTTTCTTTAAGAATACTTCGATCAGAAATTTAGGATTATAAAATTTTACATTACGACGATTATAATCAAAATAGTAATATTCATATCGCTCTACAGGTTTATAAGGTACAGGAACAGGTGCAATATCGATATATTCTTTTCCTCTATTCAACAGGTTCTCAAGAAATACTTTAGAACGTATTGGATAGTCAACTCCGCTTATTAAAATATAATAGTCTGCATCAGGAGATTTATTTATGCCGTATTTCATCAAAACCAAGGTGGCCTCAACCATTGTAAAACCGCCCCAATTGATATCAATTCGTTCGGGTATAACTTCTACGTTATCGTCGTGAGGAGTGTAGATCGTGCTTACTTTCTTATCCAGATGAATATAGAAGCTATTGTCTGAATCATGCAAAGCATTTATCAAACGATCCAAATGCGCTATATTATTATGCGCTAATATCAGATAACATATCTTCATCCTCTAATTTTTGAATTTGTACAAAAATAAACAAAAAAGGCTATTCTTTGATAGAATAACCTTTTTCATATATTTAGAAATCAGATTTATCTTTTCCTCTTTGTACTATTTGTTTTATTTCTCTGGTTCATTTGTTGTTGCTGTAATTTTTGAGCTTCAGCTAAACGAGCCATAAAGCCAGATTTCTTTTTAGGTTTAGCCTTATTAGCTTCCAACTTTGCCAATACTTTGTCTTCATCTATTATATAACGGAATCCGATAGTTAGTAAAATCGTAATCAACAATGACAAGAAATAATAATATGTAAGTCCTGACGGATAATCATTCAACATAAATAGGAAGATCAATGGCATCAGATACATCATCCATTTCATACCCGGCATCTGTTGTTGACCGGTATTGGTCATCTCCATATTGAACTTAGTGTAGATAATATTTGTTATCGTCATCAGTATACAGAATAAACTAATATGTGTACCTATAAGTGGAATATGAGTTTTCCACTCTATTATAGCATCATAATTAGAAAGGTCTGTCGCCCATAGGAAACTTTGCTGACGTAGTTCTATTGCATTAGGGAAGAACGAGAATAAAGCTATCAGAATAGGCATCTGCAACAACATCGGAATACATCCACTCATCGGATTAACCCCGGCTTTACTGTAGAGAGCCATGGTAGCTTGTTGTTTTTCCATAGCTTGCTCCTGTTTCGGAAACTTAGCACTTATCTCTTCTACCTGAGGACGTAGAACACGCATTTTGGCAGATGACATAAACGACTTATACGTCAATGGAGAAATTACAAGTTTAACTATTACTGTCAATAATAATATAATAATACCCATCGACAATCCCGTTCCTTTCAATAAATTGAAAATAGGAATTACAAAATATTGATTAACCCAACGGAATAGAGTCCAACCCAGAGGTACTAGTTTATCCAGATCCAGCTGTTTGTTTGCGTCGCTAATATTATCGTCATAGCTACTTAGTAAAGAAAACGACATCGGTCCAAGATAATAAGTAAATCCGGCATTTATAGAACCTGAACTCGCATCTACCTCCGCCGGTGCATATATCTTCGTATCGAAGGCTTTCAAATATTCACTATTTTCGTCTGTGACAAGCACTTTAGAGTCTAGCAATGCTGTCTCTATTTTATTATCTGCAATAAAGATTGGAGCAAAGAATCGGTTTTTAAATGCTATCCACTTAACGGGTTCTTTCACTTCCAGTTCTTCACTCTTCTCGCTACTCAATTCTTTTACATCACCACCTATATATTTATAGTGAAGATGCGAATATCGTTGCTCATTCTTTACACTTTTCTCCTGACGACGCAATTTTTGCGACCAGTTTAGTTCTATGATGTCTGCTTTATTCCGGTCAAGCATCGGCTCTAAACCCACCAAGCTAACATCATACTTAAGCATATAATCATCTCCCGTCAATTTGTATATAAAATCGACATGCTGATTAGCTGCATAAGAAAAACGCATTATTAAAGAATTATCTGCATCTGACTTAATTGGGGTAAATATCAAGTCTCTTGTGCTAAGAACTTTATTTTGTTTATTCGTAAGTAGTAGTGCAAAATCTGCATCATTATTAAAGAGATACAAAGAATCACCATCGTAGCGAGCATACTCTTTCAGTTGAGCACTCACCATTTTCCCACCTTTGGTAGAGAAAACGATTCTCAACTTACTATTTTCGAGAGTAATGAGTTGTTCAGCTTGCTGTGTAGCAGTTTGCAATGAATCTACTGCTGTAAAAACAGAATCTTTGTTCTCAACAGGAACAGCAAAAAAATCATCGACTGTATTTTCTGTTTTATCAACTGTTGTATCTTTCCGATCGGCAAGTTCTTTTTCTCTTTCAAGAGTTTGCACATATTCTATAGAATCTCTTCTATGTTGCTCTTTTTGTTTAGCAATTTCTTCAGCAGAAGGCTTGCTCAACAAAGTGAAACCGATGATTACGGCAGCGATGAGTACAAACCCGGTAATCGTATTCTTGTCCATCTATAATTTAATAAATTTATATACCTTTCTTATTATTTCTTTTTATTATCTACAACAGCTTTTATAAAACTTAGGAATAACGGATTGGGAGATACTACAGTACTATTGTATTCAGGATGGAATTGTACTCCAAGAAACCATTTCTTGCCCACTATTTCCACTACTTCCACTAATCCCATATCAGGATTGATTCCTGTACACTTCATTCCGTTCTTTTCAAAGTCCTCTCTGTAATCACCATTAAATTCGAAACGATGACGATGACGCTCTTCTATAAGCTTCTTACCATATGCTTTATAAACAAGTGAGCCTTTCTCCAATTCACATTTATAAGCTCCAAGGCGCATTGTTCCTCCCATATTGGTAATATTCTTTTGCTCTTCCATCAGGTCAATAACCTTAAAAGGTGTATGAGGATTCATTTCGGTTGAGTTAGCATCCTCTAGTCCTAATACATTCCTTGCAAACTCGATAACCATACATTGCATACCCAGACAGATACCAAATGTAGGTACATCGTTTTCACGAGCATATTTCAAAGCGACAAGTTTTCCTTCCAAACCACGCTGTCCAAATCCGGGTGCAACAACTATGCCATCCATCGAAGACAATACTTTTTGCACATTCTCATCAGTCAATTTGTCAGATAATATAAAATGAAGATCTAACTTATGCTCATTATATATAGCAGCTTGTAACAATGATTCATTTATTGACTTATATGCATCCGGTAGTTCTACATATTTGCCAACCAAGGCTATACGCACAGTTTCTTTTGCGTGTTTCTTCTTATCCAGAAAATCACGCCATGGTTGCATAGCCGGTTTTTCACCTATTGGCATATCTAGTTTACGAAGTACAATTTCATCCATATTTTGTGCCTGCATATTCAATGGCACTTCGTAGATAGTAGGCACATCGACAGATTGAACAACCGCATCCACCTCTACATTACAGAATAATGCTACCTTCTTTAAAATTTCTTTATTCAAAGGATGCTCTGTGCGCAATACTAACATATCGGGCTGTACTCCTTCTGATTGGAGTTGTTTAACCGAATGCTGAGTCGGTTTTGTTTTTACTTCTTTAGCCGCTGCAATATACGGAACATAAGTAAGATGTACACACAAGCAGTTTTTGCCCAATTCCCAACGTAATTGGCGCACACTTTCTATGAATGGTAAAGATTCAATATCCCCTACTGTTCCACCTATTTCGGTTATTACAAAATCGTAGTTATACTTTGTACCTAACATTTTGATATTACGTTTTATCTCATCCGTAATATGTGGTACAATCTGAACAGTCTTACCCAAATAATCTCCTTTACGTTCTTTATTTATCACATTCTGATAAATACGTCCGGTAGTTATATTGTTGTCCTTATGAGTCGGCTGATTAAGAAAACGCTCGTAATGCCCTAAATCCAAATCGGCCTCATGTCCGTCGACTGTCACATAGCACTCACCATGTTCATATGGGTTTAATGTTCCGGGATCAATATTGATATATGGGTCCAGTTTCTGAATTGTCACTTTATAACCTCTTGCCTGTAGCAGTTTACCCAATGAAGAGGCTACAATCCCTTTCCCTAAAGAGGATATAACACCTCCTGTTACAAATATATACTTCGTATTAGCCACGACTTTTTGTTTTATTTTTTTTAAGACTCCAAAAAGAAAGGACAAAAGTACAAAAAATATTTATGTTTTACACTTTGTATCACGCCCTACTTGGGTTAAAATCTCTTTATTATTTATCTTTTTTTAATTGACAATCAAGAAGTCTTATTAAATTGAAGTTATAGAGAAATTCTTCCTCTTTTCATCTTATTTATTTTAACTTAAAAGTTATATTTGTAAAATCGACAACTAAAAATCGAATGCCCTATGAGAAAAATCACTATCCTTTTAGTGCTCTTCGTCATTACATCTGTGGCAAAGACACAAAATTTACCATTCGACCCTCAAATCAGACAGGGAAAACTAGACAATGGACTCACTTACTTTATCCGGCATAATAATTATCCGGAAAACCGAGCTGCATATTACTTGGTACAAAAAGTAGGATCTATACAGGAAGATGATAACCAGGCTGGATTAGCTCACTTCCTTGAACATATGGCTTTTGGGTCTACAAAGAATTTCCCTCAAAATCTTGTTGGATCATTGGAAAAGTATGGCGCTAAGATAGGCGAGAATATTAACGCATACACATCTTTTGACCAAACCGTCTATTTTCTTGACGGTATGCCAACTGACAATAAAAATCTGATCGATTCCTGCCTACTTGTGCTGCACGACTGGTCGGGATTCATCACTCTCAAGGACGATGCAATAGACAAAGAACGTAAGGTTATAAAAGAGGAATGGCGTAGTAGAACAGGAGCCTATTCTCGCATATGGGATAAACAACTCCCTATAATTTTCAAAGGGAGTAAGTATGCCGACCGTATGCCAATCGGTAAGATGGACATAATAGAAAACTTTAAATATCAAGAACTGAACGACTACTACAAAAAATGGTACAGACCTGATTTGCAAGGGATAATCGTAGTAGGAAATGTAGATGTAGACCATGTAGAAAAACAGCTAAAAACAATTTTCACAGACATACCCAAACCCGTAAATCCTGCGGAAAGAGTTTACTACCCCGTTTCGGACAACACATCCCCCATTATATCTGTAGTAACAGACCCGGAAGCTACATCGACAAATATCAGTCTTTATATAAAACATGATACAGAACCTGAGAATCAACGCAACACAAAAGAATGGCTCATTCAGGAACATATAAGAAATATGGTATCTCAAATGTTATCTGCACGACTAAACGAAATATCCCAACGCCCGGATGCACCTTTTAGTTCTGCATATAGTTATTATGGAAACTACTTTGTAGCCGTCACTAAAAAAGCTTGGACCAGTTCAGCTTCCGTAAAAGAAGGCAAGGTCAATGAAGCCTTGACAATATTAATCCAAGAGAACGAAAGGGCAAAACAGTATGGGTTTACTGAAGGAGAAATAGAAAGAGCCAAAGCAAATCTATTGCAACGTTATGAGAATTCCTATAACAATCGCGACAAGCAAAGCAATGGAGAAATTATCAATGTTATCCTTCATAATTTTCTAATAAGCGGACCTATCACAGGCATCGAGTACGAGTATAAAATGCTGAAAGAAATTTTACCTACACTAAAACAGGAGGCTTTCAACAGTTTCATAAAAAAAGCTATTACTGACAACAATGTTGTATTGACGGTATCCGGACCCGAAAAGGAGGGATTAAAATATCCTAGCGAAACAGATTTGATAAATTTAATGGCTAAGGTTAAGAATCAGCCATTAGAGGCTTATGTGGAAACCTTGTCTAAAGAACCTTTGATTAGCAATCTTCCACAACCCGGCAAAGTGGTAGACACAAAACGAAATGGGCTTTATGATGAAACAGAGTGGACTCTGTCGAACGGAATAAAAGTAATCCTCAAAAAAACTACTTTCCACAACGACCAGATAGTAATGTCAGCATTAGCTAAAGGTGGATCATCCATTTTTTCGGACGAAGAAATTCTTAATGCCAGTTTCATAAATGCAGTTTCTCAGATTGGTGGCGTAGGTAATTTCAGCACAACAGACTTGCCTAAGATACTGGCCGGAAAATCAGTGAGTGTATGGCCTTCAGTTTCAGATTACACTCAAGCTGTTAAAGGAAACTCTACAATTAAGGACTTTGAGACTATGCTTCAGTTGACATACCTCTATCTTACTTCGCCACGAAAAGACGAAGATGCATTTAAGGCATTCGTAGAAAACAGGAAAAACAGCATGTTGAACAATGCAAAGAACCCTTCATATATTTTTAGTGACTCAATAAATAAAACACTATACGGAAACCAACCACGAGCAAGAAAAATAGAAGTAGCAGACATAGATAAGCTCGACTACGACCGTATGATCAGTATGTATAAGGAATGTTTTGCTAATCCGGGGTCATTCATATTTACATTTGTAGGCACATTAGATGAAGAAATCATAAAGCCTTTGATAGAAAAATATCTGGGATGTCTGCCTTCTGGTAATCTTATGGCGACATACAAAGAAATAAACAAGAAAATACGCAAAGGAGTGATTAAAAACAATTTCACACAAGCAATGGAGACCCCGAAAGCCACATCTTTCATATACTATACAGCTTTATTAGATTTGGATTTCAAAGCTAATATTGCACCTGCATTTAAAAGAGATGTACTGAACGGAATACTGGATCAGATATTTTTCCGTACACTGCGAGGGGATGAAGGCGGGACTTATGGAGCTAGTGCCAATTTTGGATTCGATCATATTCCTAGTGGAGAGTCTAGATTACAAATTTATTTTAACACTGATCCAAAACGCGTTAACGACATGAATGCAGTTGTATATCGTGAAATCAAAGAGCTCGCTGATAATGGCCCTAGGAAAGATGAATTTGATAAAGCAATTGAAAATGTAATTAAGAAGCGAACAGAATATCTAAAGATGAATGGATATTGGTCTGCAACAACAGAAATAATACATTTTTACGGAGAAGATGAAAATACCGATTACATCAATCGCATCAGAAGTATTACTCCTGCCGATATCCAACAATTAGTAAAAGATATTATTTCGCAAGGCAATCTCATAGAGGTCGTAATGACTCCGAAAGAATAAAACAACAATGAAGTTACAAATATTAAATTTCTCTTTCATCTGCTTAGTTTGTTTTTTTTGTAGTAATTTATTTGCACAAAAACGAATGATGTTTGGCGATACAACTCGCATAGGAATTCCTTTTTCGAAAGATCCGCATGTCGTAAAGTTCAAAAATGATTATATCATGTATTATTCAATACCTCCACGAAAAGACGATGTCAATAGTGGATGGAATATAGGAATTGCCAAAAGTAAGAACTTGACCGATTGGAAAACCATTGGAGAAATAACACCACAGGCTGACTACGAAGCAAAGGGGCTATGCGCCCCTGGTGCTTTGGTCAGAAATGACACAATTCATCTTTTTTACCAAACCTATGGCAATGGAGCAAAAGACGCTATCTGTCATGCCTTTTCTACAGATGGGGTTAACTTTACCCGCAACAACACGAATCCGATATTCTCTCCCTCAGGAGATTGGAATTGTGGAAGAGCTATAGATGCTGAAGTAATCTTATTCAATAATAAATACTTTTTATACTTTGCATCACGTACCCCGGACTATCAAATACAAATACAGGGTGTAGCTACTGCTCCTACCGGCACTCAATTCGACAAGGAAGATTGGACTCAAGCATGCGACAAAGCTATATTGGAACCAAAATACCCTTGGGAAGGCAAATGTGTTGAGGGGGCTTCTGTCATACAAGTCGGTAATGAATTGGTAATGTTTTATGCAGGGGCATATAACAACGACCCTCAACAAATAGGCGTGGCCAAAAGCAAAGATGGAATCAATTGGGAAAAATTATCCAACAAACCATTTCTGACCAATGGAGACAAAGGTAGTTGGAATTATTGTGAATCGGGTCATCCTCATATTTTTAGAGACCCTGATACAAAAAGAACATACTTATTTTATCAGGGAAATAACGATTATGGCAAAACATGGTTATTATCTCAAAAAGAGGTCTTTTGGAAAGATGGAGAGCCTTATTTTAAATAATAGATAAGAAATAATCAAATTCTGTTCAAAAACATAAAATCACATAATTTCTTATATAATCAATATTTTTATACTAAATTTGCACACTTAGAATATTTGTGTGCATTTTTATTTAATGTATGACTATTAACAAAACCCGAAATATTTTAATTGACGTAGCACGCCAACTGTTTGCAAGACTGGGCGTGGACAATACAACCATGAACGATATTGCGGTAGCTTCTCATAAGGGCCGACGTACATTATATACATACTTTAACAATAAGAATGAAGTCTATCAGGCTGTATTGGAAACAGAGCTAGACCAGATGTATCATGCCTTGCAATCTGTCGCAAGTAAAAAGCTTCCTGCCGATGAAAAGTTACTCTTATTTTTCTATACAAGGTTTGATGCAATCAAAAATGTTGTTGCCAGAAATGGTACATTAAAAGCTGATTTCTTTCGCGATATATGGCGTGTACAGAATGTTAGAAAATCATTCGACCGGAAAGAAATACAGGTACTAAAAGACATATTAACAAAAGGTGTTGAAGAAGGAACATTTGAGATGCCTGATACCCAGGCCACCGCAGAAATTCTTCATCATGCGCTAAAAGGGTTGGAGGTCCCATATATTAGAGGACAAATACGCGCAGAGAGCCTACAAACCGAATCTCAACGCGAGAATATCGCTTACCTTATATTTGAAGGAATCAAAACGAAAAAATAATTGTCAACTAAATTATATTTTAATTTATAAAATTATGAAATTATTAGAAGGTAAAACTGCTGTCATCACAGGTGCAGCCCGTGGTATTGGTAAAGCCATTGCCATAAAATATGCAGAGCAAGGAGCGAATATCGCGTTCACAGATTTAGCTATCGATGATAACGCAAAAGCCACAGAAGCCGAGATAGCTAAATTTGGAGTAAAAGCTAAAGGATACGCATCGAATGCTGCAAACTTTGATGATACACATAAGGTAGTGGAAGAAATAGTAAAAGATTTTGGAAGAATAGATATTCTTGTAAACAATGCCGGTATCACCCGCGACGGTCTTATGATGCGCATGAGCGAACAGCAATGGGATATGGTTATAAACATCAATCTAAAATCTGCATTTAACTTTATCCATGCCATCACTCCTATCATGATGAAACAAAAAGGAGGAAGCATTATTAACATGAGCTCTGTTGTAGGACTTTCAGGCAATGCAGGACAGACAAACTATTCTGCATCTAAAGCCGGTATGATTGGTTTAGCAAAATCGATCGCTAAAGAAGTTGGTTCAAGAGGTATACGTGCCAACTGTATTTGTCCGGGATTTATCATAACTGAGATGACAGGCGTACTTTCTGATGAAGTGAAACAAAAATGGGCAGAACAAATCCCATTACGTCGCGGAGGAACTCCTGAGGATGTAGCTAATGTAGCAGTATTCCTTGGCTCTGACCTATCTTCATACGTATCGGGACAAGCAATCCCTGTTTGTGGTGGTATGAATATGTAAGAAATATTTCAAATAATAAGAGACGGTTTCAGATTTTGATTCTGAAACCGTTTTTTTATTCATGATGATAAGGCTCATTATTTAATATTGTCATTGCCCTGTATAATTGTTCTACAAATATTAATCGAACCATTTGATGAGAAAAAGTCATTCGCGAAAGAGTAATCTTCTCATTAGCCTTTTCATATATCGCCTGAGAAAACCCATAAGGGCCTCCGATAAGAAAGACAAGCCTTTTTGAAACTGTATGCGCTTTTTTTTCTATATAGGAAGCAAATTGAAGAGAGGTGTATTCTTTCCCTTTATCATCTAACAAAACCAAATAATCTCCTGCTTGCAAACTTTTTATTATCAATTCTCCCTCCTTCTCTTTCTGCTGATCTGCGGTCAGACTTTTAGTATTCTTTATATCAGGAATAATCTGTATTTCGAATGGAATATAATGCTCTAAACGTTTTTGATATTCATTTACAGCATCAATAAAATAACCGGCATCGGTTTTCCCTATGGCGAGAAGAATAATTTTCATCAGAATATTTTTTAAATTGCAAAAATAACTATTTTTCTCCGCTTTTACAGAAAAACAAATGGGTGACTATTACACCACCCATCTTACTATCCATAGTTACATTTATATTATTTTGTCGCATCTATTACTCCTCTAAAATAGCCAATAGACTCTGCTATACCGGCCAAAGGAGCTTTCATATTACGTTCATATTCCAAACTACAAGCTCCAGAATATTTAACCTTACGAAGCATCTTCACGAAAGCAGGAATATCTATTATTCCCCGACCAATCTCACCTGTTTTGCCTTCTTTGGTTGCTGCTGTAGTATTTTTCATATGAATATCAAATACTCGGTCTTTGTATTTTTTCAAATCGGCTATCGGATCCTGCCCATCACGAGCGTCATGACCAATATCCAGACACATACCAATACGAGGGTCTAAGTTTTTTACATTTTCGTATATATCAGTTGCATTAGGATATAATTTTATGTCCGGCCCGTGCAAATGAATAGCATATTTAAAATCATATTCTTTTACTTTTTGGTCTACATAAGGCAAAACCTCATGGTTGGGTACACCAACAATTAATTTAACACCTACTCTTTTAGCATATTCGAACGCACGATCCACCTCTTCATTCGTTTTCATATAAATAGGACCGACAGCATATCCAGTTACATTATGAGCCTTAAGTTTTGCATGAAACGCAGCAATTTGTTCATCAGTACTATTAAGTGGCAAATGAAAATCTTTGATACATAAGTAATGTACATCTACTTCCTGCATCATCTTTAAAGTCTCGTCCAAATTAAAGTTCACAAAGGTATATCCGGCAATTGCAACCTTGAACAGTTCGCCATCATCTCCTCCAATTTTGTCTGGCTCTTTTGCACAAAGAGTCCCCGCCAGGAATAATGTGTGCGCACACATAAATAGAAGTAACAACTGTATTTTTTTCTTCATAGATTAATAATATTTAAAGATTAGTGATATTTATGGGTAAAAAACAGTACACAAATATATAAAATAAAAAGAAAAGATTCCGGAAACACAAAAGATTTTGTATTAAATCAATCATTTTCAATAAATCCAGATCTTTACGAAAAGGCATACGATCCCGAAAGAGACTAATTGTACCCACTCCTTTTCTTCAGAATCTCTTCAGAATTATATCTTATCTTTGTATCACACAAATTTCACAAATGCTGCAAAAAATGATAATGTAAAAATGTTGCTAATTCAATGCTATGCTTAAAATCTGATATAATACAGACAATCAACAATAAAGAAGAATAAGCCTAACTTATGACCATAGTGGTTATAGAAAAGGATATTAAAGAAATATAGAGACTTTAAAAGAACAACTATTATTATAAATTATGTATAAAAAGAGCCAAGATAGGGCATAATTACAGAAATTTGATATACACATCAAAAAGAGAATCCTTAAGATATTAAAAAAAGCTCATTACTCCACTCTCTTAGCGAAGAGAGGAAAACGCCCAAACGTAGTTTTGCGACTTTCGTTTGGGTGTTTTTTATAATCTATACCTATTTCAGACCTTTAACGACATGACAACTAAAAGATATCTCATTTTCCGTTATCTTTGTATTTCGATATAAACAAACAAATTATGAGAATAATTTCTGATTCAGAATTAATTATAAATACTGATGGTAGCGTTTTTCACCTACATATAAAACCGGAACAACTTTCCGACAAAATTATCATGATGGGTGATCCTGACAGGGTCTCGCTCACAGCCTCATTTTTCGACAGCATCGAATGTAATACACAAAGCCGTGAATTCCATACTATAACCGGAACATATAAAGGTAAACGTATTACAGCACTATCGCATGGCATAGGTCCTGATAATATTGACATTGTTATTACAGAATTGGATGCTCTTGCCAATGTAGATTTTGAAACACGCGAAGTGAGAAAAGATTTCAAACAGCTTACAATGGTTCGAGTAGGAACATCGGGAGGGTTACAACCGTATTGCCCCATAGGCTCTTATGTGGTAGCCGAAAAGTCTATTGGTTTCGATGGCGTATTAAATTATTATGAAGATCGTAACAAGATTACTCTAAACGATTTTGAGACAGCCTTCAAACAACATGTCAATTGGAATCCTCTACATTGTTCTCCATACGTTGTAAAAGCTGATGAGGAACTAGTAGAGCGGATAGGCCATGATATGATAAAGGGTGTGACTATTTCTGCGATAGGGTTTTATGGTCCGCAAGGGCGCTATGTACGCATGCCGTTGGCCAATCCTGATCTAAATAGCAAAATAGAGACCTTTAAGTATGAGGAAGACATGATTACTAATTACGAGATGGAAAGCGCACCACTTGCCGGACTTGGCAGATTGATGGGACATAAAGCTATGACTGTTTGCACTATTATAGCGAATCGTCTCGCAGGTGAATCCAATTCAAATTATAAAGGTTCGATAGAGGATCTTATTAAAAAAGTTTTAGACCGTATCTAATGAAAGTCCGAACGAAAAAAATATTAAGACGCTTTTCTTTATTTATTACTATTCCTCTTCTAATTATAGGATTAATTATTCTTTTTGCAAACTGGAAAATACCACATGACACTCAAGAATATTTATATAGTAATACAGATAGTATTGCTGTTCAGAAAGCAGCATTAGTATTGGGTGCTGCAAGGTATATAGGCAGTAGGGAAAATCCGTATTTCACGTACCGCATACAAGCTGCTACCGAGCTATACAAGGCAGGCAAAGCCAAAGCTTTTGTGGTTAGTGGAGATAATCGCACGCACGACTATAATGAAGCTGAAGATATGCGCAATGCTCTGATCGAAGCAGGTGTACCGGATAGCATTATTTACTGCGACTTCGCCGGACTTAGAACTTTAGATTCTATTGTCAGGATGAATAAAATATTCGGACAAGAATCATTCATTGTAGTTTCACAAAAATTCCATAACGAAAGAGCTGTCTTTCTCGCTCAATATTTTGGCTTGACCGCCTACGGTTACAATGCTAAAGATTTGGCACTTAATCGTTTTTCCTATCGTACTAAAATGAGAGAAATACTCGCACGGGTAAAAGTATTTGTTGATATAATAACCAATAAGCAGCCTCGCCATCTGGGCGAAGAAATATATATTAATTAAAAAAAAATCATTTGATAAGTTTATGAAAAAACTGTTATCCATAGTTTTACTGTATATACTATGTTCTGTTAGTTATGCACAAGACTCGAACAATGAGTTATTAAAAAAACTAGTAGAAAAAAAAATTCTCACTCAGACTGAAGCAGATTCCCTATATCAACCAGCACTCCCAAAAATGGAAAAGAGTTCTTTTCTTCAATCTGTAGAGAAAATTAGAGAAGGATTCAATACTCCATATATGCAATTTGGAGGATACGGCTTGATGTTATATAAATACAATGACGTAAGCACAATTAAACATAATCTTGACGCCAGAGCCGCATTTCTTCATATGCAAGGACATTTTTTTAAAGATCTCAAATATTTTGTGATGATGGAATTTGTTAATCCAACATTAACAGAATTTTATGTAGACTGGGCCCCTTCTAATAAATTTAATTTGAGAGTAGGCCAGGCTAAAACTCCTTTTTCCCTAGAAAATCAGTTATCGCTTACAGTACTTGAATCGGTGGCTTATAGTCGTTCTGTTTCCGCTCTAACCGGCATGGGAGATGATGTATTAAAATTACAGAATGGCAAAAACAATTTCGGCAGGGATATGGGAATACAAGCATATGGTAGCTTCTTAAGTACCTCAACGCACGACATTCTTCAATATGGAATAGGCATATATCAAGGAACCGGATTAGTAACTAGTGAAACTAATAATTCGAAAGATTTCACAGCCAATATTATGATACAACCTTTAAAAGGTTTTCGTTTTGGTGGGGGATGTTATTTTGGTGAGGCTGTATATACAACGGCTAATGAAAATATAAAAACCAATCATGTTCGCAATCGTTGGATAGTCAGTTCTGACTACAGGAAAGATAGACTTTATGCCCGTGCTGAATGGATAAAGGCCAATGATGGAGGCATCACGAAAGAAGGTATACACGGAATGGGACAATGGTACTTCATACCACAGAAACTGAATGGGTTTGCGAAAATAGACTACTTTAATCAGAATAAAGATATGAGCAGCGAAGTTCTGGATTATACATTGGGCGTCAATTATTATTTCTTCAAATCGTGCCGTTTCCAGTTGAATTATACTTATTCTGATTACTCCAATAAATGGAAAGCTCCTGACTCTAATACTGTTTTAGGACAAATGCAGATCGTATTCTAATGCAAGATTGGCTAAATATAGAATACTTAAGATTAGGAAACGATAGACAAAAAACATCCTATAAATTATTAAAGGAGACTAATATTATGTCTATATTATGCCCATTCGACCCAATATTAGTAGGTACCATCCCTATCGGAATAGATATCCCCGGAAGTGACTTGGATATTATTTGCCATACTAATGATACAAATATATTTAGGGGAGTTGTCTTGCAATATTTTTCAGAATACAAGTCCTTCTCCGATTATATGAATGATGATCTGTATGTCGCAAATTTTGAATATAAAGACATCCCATTCGAAATATATGCTACGAATATAGCTACAACATCTCAATATGGCTATAGACACATGATTATTGAACACCGTATACTAGAATTAAGTAATGCCGGCTTTAGAGAAGACATCCTCCACCTTAAAAAATCAGGATACAAAACTGAGCCGGCCTTTGGCTATTTATTAAATATGAAATCACCCTATTCCGATTTGATTAGCCTGGAAAAGCTACCGGATAAAGACCTGCTATTTTTTATAAAGAGTAGGCTAAAGAAGGAATAACATTAAGGACTATTGTTTTTCATTTCCTCATGTAATAAAAACACTGTAACTTTGGGATAGTTACCCTAAAAAGTTTCAACATGCATCAAAACAATATCATTACTGCCATATCAACACCTGCCGGCATTGGAGGCATTGCTATTATACGTCTTTCAGGAAAAGGTTGTATTGAACTTACTCACACGGTTTTTAGGCCACAAGGAAATAAAAAACTTATCGATCAGAAAGCAAATACAGTCCACTTCGGAAGCATCATCAAAGATGAGAGCGTATTAGATGAGGTATTGGTTAGTATTTTTAAAGCGCCGCATTCTTTTACAGGTGAAGATGTTATAGAAATATCATGCCATGGCTCTGTATATATCCAACAAAATATATTACAACTATTAATATCAAAAGGTGCATCTCTTGCTCAGCCTGGCGAATTTACACAACGCGCCTTTTTGAATGGGAAGATGGATCTTTCTCAAGCAGAATCTGTTGCAGATTTGATAGCTTCTACGTCCGCAGCTACACATCGCTTAGCCATGAATCAGATGCGTGGAGGATTCAGCAATAAATTGATAGAACTTCGAACCGAGTTGTTAAATTTCGTCTCTCTAATTGAACTGGAGCTTGATTTTTCGGAAGAAGATGTTGAATTCGCTAATCGAGATAAATTGAAAGAAGCAGCTTTGGATATAGAACATCATATTCAGAAATTAGCTGATTCATTTAGTATCGGTAATGCAGTAAAGGCCGGAATACCTGTTGCTATAATAGGAGAAACAAATGCCGGAAAATCAACTTTACTTAATTTATTGTTGCATGAAGAAAAAGCTATCGTTTCCGATATACATGGAACAACTCGCGATGTTATAGAAGATACGATTAACATACAAGGACTAACTTTCCGACTAATAGATACCGCCGGAATACGTGATACTACAGACGAGATAGAAAGTATTGGAATAGAACGTACCTTCAAGAAAATAGAACAGGCAAGTATCGTCCTTTGGATTGCTGATGCAAGTACTTCAGATGAGCACATGAAGGATCTGGCTGCAAAAATATTACCTATGGTTGAAGACAAAAAGTTAATTCTTGTTTTCAACAAAGTGGATACTGTTTCATCTGAGCGAAAAGTAAATAAAGAAAACCTATTGGTAGAAGAAATTCCAGAACGTATTTTCATTTCGGCAAAATATGAACAGGGAACAAGCGATCTCGAAAACATGCTAATTCAATCGGCAAATATTCCCAAAATCGGAGAACAAGATATCATTGTAACCAATATGCGCCACTATGAAGCATTAGAAAAAGCTCTAACTGCAATTCGACGAGTATCTGATGGCCTTGATCTACATATATCCGGAGATTTCCTCTCTCAAGATATTAGAGAATGCATGTATTATCTAGGTGAAATAACAGGACAAATATCAACAGATGATATATTGGGCAATATATTTAGTAAGTTTTGTATCGGAAAATAGACCAAGAAAACAAAGGAAGACAAAAGGCTAACAAAAGCAAATACCTTATTATATATCAACGGATTATATTTTTATAATCCGTTTTTGGTTTCCGATAATATTACTATATTTGTCCATCTCTTCCACCAAAAGTCCACCTTCAAAATAAAAAGGTGGACTAAAGGTGGACTAAAGTATACCTCAAATAACACAACTATGGTAATAACTCTAAAACGAAAAAAACTAGTATCGGGCAAATATTCTCTTTTCATAGAATATTACAAAGGAAAAATGCAAACAGTTGAAGGGAAGTCTAAACACATCCGAGATTTTGAATACCTAAAGAAGTACCTACACGATAATCCGACTACAGCTAAAGAGAAGAGGGAGAACAAGGAAGCTCTTACTTTTGCCGAAAATGTATTAGCAATTAGAAAAGCAGAGTATGCACAAGGTAAATATGGCATTAAAGATCATTCAAAAGGCAATTTGCTATTCTTAGATTACTTCAATGAAAAGAAAGAAGAACGATACAACGAAACAGGCAACTTTGATAATTGGAACGCTGCACAAATCCATTTAGAAGCTTATTGTCCTTCTAATCTTACATCCTCGCAAGTTGATATTGATTTCGTAAAAGGATTTAAGAAGTATCTTGACACAAAAGCCAGAACTAAGAGCAATACACCACTTAGTCAAAATACAAAATATACTTATTACAATAAATTCAAAGCATGTATTAATGCTGCTTTTGAAGATGGATATATTACACAAAATCCAATTAAGAAGGTAAAGAGCTTTGAGATGGGCGAGAGCCAAAGAGAGTATTTAACTTATGATGAATTACAAGCTTTAGCGAATACAGAATGTAAATACCCAATTCTAAAATCAGCCTTTATCTTTTCGTGCTTAACGGGTATCCGTTGGAGTGATATAGACAAAATGATATGGTCGGAGGTTAGAGAAGAAAAAGATGATGAAGGTAGAATCTATCATAGAATCATTTTTAGACAGAAGAAAACAGATGGGTTAGAATATCTCGATATATCAGACCAGGCACGCTCTTTACTTGGTGAAAGGAGGAATGAGAGTGATAGAGTATTTTATCGCTTAAAGTATGGACAGACCTACAATGCTGAAATTATAAATTGGTGTAATCGTGCAGGAATTACCAAACATATCACTTTCCATTCAGCCAGACATACCCATGCCGTCCTATTGCTAGAAAACAACGCTGATATTTACACTGTTTCTAAGCGTTTAGGACATCGGGAACTAAGAACGACAGAAATATATGCTAAAATCATTGATAAGAAAATGAGAGAAGCAGCGAGTATCATACCGGAATTGAAGATAGAATTATAGTTATGAAGATGAAAAGTAATGATACAAATTTAATGCTAATAACAAAGATATTATTACTATCTTTTATAATTGGGGCAGGAATTGTTATATATATATTTATCTCAAAGATACCAAATAAGAAGATATTTGATTATCAAGTTATTTCTGTTTTCTTAATAATAATATCATTCATGATGATACTTGGTTATAGCATTTATAGACGGAATAAAAATAGAACCAAAGTAATATTAACTGATAATAGAAAAACTATAAAAAAGAGTAGATTCTATGCTTTTTTAATTATCATTCCTTTATTCTCTATTGCAATATATGGGCTTTTGGGGCTATATTACAATGCAGTTGGAGAAACCTTTAGTATTACGGCAACATTTGGTTGGATTTTATATATACTCCTCTATTTATCATTAGTGTATATTTGTTCAAATATTTTCACAAGAGACTTCTCAAAAACAAGAGGTAGTAAAGCATTACAAGAATTAGAGGAAATACACGAAGTTCTTACTGATAGAATGTATATTGCTTCTAGCTTTGAATCTTTTAAATTATTCTATTATGGAGAACCGCTAGGAGAAAATGAAAAAATTGTTTTTTTACATAAAGGAGAAAGAAAAGACAAGAAGGAAGGACCTAATATTGCTCTATTGACTAAATTTGTCATTATTGCTAAGCGACTTAACGTAAATCAAAATATCTATTCTACTTACAAGGAATTAATAGAAGCATATTTTTCGTTACCAGACGAACCATTCATTAAAATAGAGAATAATTATCTTTACAAAATTGTAGAAAAAGACTCTAAAGTGTTAAAGTCAGACGATCACGTTCTACTTTTTAATAACCTTTTCAATAATCTTTTTGATCTAGAATAAATTATAGTGGTGATTATGTGGTGATAGGTCTCACCATATTGTAACTCTGTTTTCAAATATATTCCTTTGTTTCATCATGATGTAAAAAAAGTAAATGCATTTGCGATTTATAAATTCTAAAAACAGATATTATGAATGCAATTCAATTAGATGAACGATTAGAAAGGATAGAGAAATTATTACTTATAAACAAAAAGGTATTAACTCTAGATGAAGTATGTGAGTATACGGGATTTTCTAGAAGTTATGTTTACAAACTAACAGCTAATGGTATTATTCCATTTTCAAAACCAAATGGAAAAGTTTTATTTTTCGATAAAGAAAAAATAGACAACTGGATGTTAAATAATGCATCCAAAAGCAAAGAAGAGATAGAGTCAGATACTTCAAAATACATTTTAAGAAACAAAAAAGTATAGAGAAATTACTCTATACTTTCTCTTGAATCACACTTATAGTCTAAAAATTTATATGTTAAAATCATACTCGTAATCTATGAGTATAGGCTCTCTATATCCTTCAAAATGAATTATATCTCATTAATCAATCAGTTTTGGCAAACCCGAAGAAGTAAGCGAATAACCAGTTTACAGGCTGATTTGTACTATTTTCTATTACAAGAGTGTAATCAACGTAGTTGGGAAAATCCTTTCGAGGTTTCTAATAAGTTAATCTGCGCTAGCATCGGGATAAGTGAACCTAGCCTTATTGATGCTCGCAACCGATTACAACAACTGGAATTAATAGAATTTGATTCAGGCAAACGGAATACTCAAAGCCCTAGATATTACATAAAAAGTAACTTAAATAATTTAAGTAGAAACTTAGGAACTTCTTTAGATGAAACCGAGCAACAAGTTAAGTTGAAAGGTGAACCTTTTAATATAAACAAAACAAAAACTAATAATTATAATAATTCGTCAAATTGGAAAGGAGGTATTTATGATCCGGAAGAACAACGCAAAGCATTTGACTAACGAGAACCAAGATTTACAAAATCAGATCAATGAGCTTTATAATAAATACGGTGATTGTGATAAATTTGCACAAAAATTTGAAGAAATTCAAAGAGTAGTTTATGCCAAGAAAGAGCAAGTGTTTTTTGAGAGTTCGCCCTCATTAAGACTGCTGGAAGAAGCATACGGCTATAATTTTATATTGCGAATCTTATCTTATCAGCTTATAGATATAAACACCAGTACCAATGTTAAGCTGAAAATGGGAACCCCTCAGATAAAAGATTTATCTGTTTTCTTTCTATCTGACTTCAAAGATTTAAAGATATCAGAATTCCTTTTATTTATAAAATATTGTAAAGATGCCGTTTATGGTTCATTCTATGCTCAGGTTGATCCCCACCTTATCAAAAGTTGGTTTCACAATAATTTTTTGGCAGACAGGAAGGATATTTTTGACAATTATCGTCTGCAAAAATATCAACAGGCAGAAGCCGAAAAAAAGCAAAAGAAAGAATTGGAGCGTGAGCAATGGAGAAAGGATAGTGTTACTCGTCAACAGTACGAGGAACTTGTAGCCAAAGGACTTTATAAACCACGCTATAAAAACGAATAAACACACAAACACCTAACAAATTATGAAAAGATTAAACCTATTCATCATAATAGCATTAAGTACTATTATGAAACTGTCCGCACAAGAATTTAAAATCAGTGGATATGGACAAATTCTATATGAATACTCAGATAGTAGAGAGGTAAAACATGATTTAAGCTTGCGAAATGCATTTATTTCAATTGATGGAGAAATAAATCAATCTTTTAAATATCGGCTATTGACAGACCTGTCAAATCAGATGTTGCATGAATTCTGGGGTGAATATTCATTTTTGCCTCAAGCAAAATTGAAAATCGGGCAATTTTCTGTTCCTGTAACAGTGGAGAATCAATTAACCCTTGATAATCTGGAGACAATATATTACTCCAGAGTTGTCACTAATTTTATAGGAGGTGGAGAAGATCTGCTTTTCCTGCAAAACGGAAAAAATAATTACGGAAAGGATATAGGAATCCAACTGTCCGGTATATTGATAAAACATTTGAACCGTAATCTTTTAGAATATTCTGTAGGGCTATTCCAAGGGACAGGTATAACAACAAAAGAAAACAACAATACGAAGGATTTTGCGGGATCATTGTATATAAAACCTTTAGAGCAAATTCAGTTAGTAGCCGGAATGTATATAGGGAAAGCGAATTATGAAGAATTTGCTTCCAATGAAATTAAAGAACATGTTCGTAACAGATATGTATTAAGTGGAATCTTTCAGAGCAAACGTGTTACGTTTAGATCAGAGTGGATAAAAGCAAAAGATGGTTCTTATGATAAAAGTGGCATATATGCTTTAGCAACATATCAAATTTCTCCGAATAGGCTCACTTTACTTGGTGAGGTAAGTTATTTGAAGCTGCAACACGGAGAGAAATCTACTGATTTTATTATAGGTTTAAATTTTAGACCATACAAATATTGCAGAATTCAATTAGGCTATCAAAATTCTATAAGAGAATTTAAAGCAATGCCATCAAAAAGTAAAAATAGGCTAAATCTGCAAACTCAAATTTCTTTTTGATTAGAGCAGCCAATAAGCTTAGATTTTCTTTCTCTCTATCGACTTGTTTTATCCAATTTTTCGCTATGCTACAAATCCAATAAAACAAATCGAGTCAGAGCAGAAAATCAAAGGGATTATTCAATCGATTTTACTTACAGAACCAATAAACACTTCTGCTATCTCACATTGTTCGATAGGCGTGTTTATTCGATCTGACGTAGTCGATTGAATAAAGCAAGAGGAGGCCGGGCTTTGCTTCGCTTCACCCTGCCTTACCTCTTGACCTGCGGTGCTAAACGATTGTAAAACAATCGTTTGTTTCAAAACCTTGTTTTGAATATGGTATAACAACAGTATAACTACAATTAGTAACTGATTGTAAATGAGTAAAATAGTTTGACGAAAAATATAATTATTGGTATAACTATGAATGAGAAAGTAACAATAGCTATAGATAGAAAACATGACAAAATATTGGAGAAATTATGCAAAATACATAAATGTACGAAGAAAGATTTTGTATGTAGTGCAATAATATTCTTTGAGAAAAATAATATATCTCCCATTGATGAAAGTCCGGAACAATACAACAAACTCCATCGAAAATTGGACTCTGTTATTAGTTTTATCCGCCATCAGGAAAAAGAATTCTTACGTCCATTATGTGAATCTTTAGCCAGCACCGATGAGCGGATTAAGATTTATCTTGAAGTCTTACCATCAAAAAATGATCTGAAAAACATATCGGATAAAATACAGTTGGTTAATTCAAATATTCATGAAAACAAAAGCCTGTTATCACAAAACAGGTTGGTACAAGAACAAAGCTTTTTAGTATTAACACAAGCTATCGATGAGAAGAACAAAGGTTTATCCGATAAAATAAAAAATATCTTTAATCGATAGTTTATGAACTGTAAAATAAAAGGAGGCGGAGAAGGTAAAACGGCAAACACAGGCTCAAGTTATGGGTTAGCTACCTATTTAGAGCATGAAGATTACGATCGTCTGAAAAACGGAGAAAGGATTACACCTTTCTTTAACCTAGACAAAGACTCTATCAGCAAAAGCCAGTTGGTAAAGGATATAGACAACAATAAGGCAAAACTCTGTAAATCGGATGCGAAGTTTTATTCAATCATAATTTCTCCATCAGAAAAAGAACAGTTGTCTATGGGTAAAACTGAAAAAGAACGTTGTCAAAATTTTACAAAATTTATAAGAGAAAATGTTATGCAGAAATATGCGGAAAGTTTCAATAAAGGATTATCGGCTAATGATATAAAATTCTACGGAAAAATCCATTTCGATAGGGATAAATCCACAGGCAAAGGACTTAATATGCATTGCCATATTATTGTCAGTAGGAAAGACCAATCCAACAAATTAAAGATCAGCCCACAAACAACCCATTCAGGGAAGAAAGCAATGGGTACTGTTAAAAGTGGATTCGATAAAACTGAATTTTATAAAAATGTAGAAGCAGAGTTCGATAAAGCATTCAGTTATCAGCGAATTAAGGAAGAATCATTCGAATATTGTAATGCCTTAAAGAACGGTTCTATAGAAGATATTAAACAACAGGCTATTAAGAATGTACAGGCAGAACTTAAACAAGAGAGAATTAAGGAGCAGTCCAGAAGTAGAAATAATGAAATAAAAGGAGGGATTGAACTATGAAGATTTTACTAAGTTTTATAAAGTATATCGTTTTTGCAATTACGATCTTTAACGCATTCGCTCCGGCTGTATTATTTATTTTCCTCTTTGTCGGTTTTCTGTTTCCTGAATATATGAATGAAAATTGGCTATATCGAAATCTTTTGCGATTCAACATAGGGATATTACATGCCGGGCTATACGCTATTTATTTGACTTCGTTTCTGATTATCGGATTTAAAGGGTTCTCAAATAATAATTTTCTTACAAAACTCATGATGTCATGTATATTGATGACTGCTTTCTTTATTATTGCCGGTATGATCTCGATCCTGTCAGAGGTTGCCTCATTAATCGTTTTGGGTATTTTACCCATAGTCGCGATTGTAATTTTGTTCTTTACAAGAAAAAAGAGAAAAGATCAAACGACTTTGATAAAGAATGAAAAGAAGCAAGCAAATAAACAACGAATAGCTAAAGAATTAGTGTTTGAAACAACACAAGGAAAGATTTATTTGGATAATCCTTATAGGGCTATATACATCCAAGGAGGAGCAGGATCGGGAAAATCAAAATCCGTTTTCGAGCCGATTATAGCCCAATTAGTAGAAAATAATTACACTGGTCTGCTCTATGATTTTAAAAGCCCCGAACTGTCAGAGAAGGTGCTTTCTGCTTATTGTACAAGTCGAAATATAAAGTCATATTTTGTAGACTTTAAGAATCCCTATAGATCGAATAGAATAAATCCGATCATGCCCGAATATTTATTAAAATCGGCGTATGCTCTCGAATATGCAACAATCTTAATTAATAATTTGATACCTCAAACCATAAAGGAACATGACTTCTTTTCAGACAATGCACGTATGGTTCTAGCCGGTGTTATATGGTATTTAAGAAATCACTATCCGAACTATTGTACATTACCCCACGTAATCTCTTTATTATTACATACTGATATTGATAAGTTAATTACTACAATTAGTGAAGATTATGAGGCAGGCGGGTTTGTTGCTTCTCTAAAGCAAGCAATAGATCGGGGGGCAGAACGTCAAGCCGCAGGGGTTGCAAGTACACTGCAAAATGCCCTTTCCCAGCTAAACACAAGGGATATATTTTATATCTTATCCGGTAGTGATTTTGATCTGCAGTTAAATAATCCGAATAACCCTAAGTTCTTATGTCTGGGTAATGACAGTACGTTGGCATCCACTTATGCCCCTATAATCTCTTTAATCATTGGTGTATGTGTCCGACAAATGAACCAACCTAATAAGCAGAAAAGCATTATCCTATTGGATGAAGCTCCGACAATTTATATTCCCAATATTGAGCAGATACCTGCAACGGCACGATCAAATAAAGTTTCGGTCGTTTTCGGAGTACAGGACTATAGTCAGCTTGCCGATAAATACGGACAGGATAAGGCACAAGTTATATTAAGTAATATGGGGAACCAGTTTTATGGGAGAACAGTTAATGAGAAAAGCGCACAAATGATCTGTAATTTATTCGGAAAACATGATCGGATTTTTGAAACTAAGAATCGAGGGACAGGAACAAGCGGGGAATTCGTTCATCTATCAAGCAATACGAATAAGGGAATCAGCGAATCAATACAGGAAAGAGACCGGGTAAGAGTTTCGGATATCACAAGCCTTGAAGCAGGACAGTTTTATGGTCTTATAGCAGAAGGGTATCCGAATGAATTTTTGAATACACAGTTTATACCCCAAGAAGTAAAATCATGCTATACTTTCCAGAATAAAACAACAGATGAAGAAATGACGGATAATTATAATCGTATTGTATTGGAAGCTAAAAGTATAATCGAATAACAAAGAAAATTAAAAACTAAAGACACCTTGCCGGATAAAGCGATGGTAAGGTGTCGAATATTATCAATATGAAAACACTTTTAAGAATAGTAAATGCTCCTTTTCAGGAGTTTAACGATGCGTTGGATAATTTGCTTATAAGCATAATAAAATGGAGTTTGCTGTTCTTGGCTATAATAATTTTGTATATTGTTGTCAAAAAAATAATTAAAGGCAAATAATTATAATATGTCGAAAACAGCAGATAATGAATTGTTGGAACATAAAGGCTATTATGGAAGCGTAGAGTATGACCTTGAAAGTAAGATGTTATACGGTCAGCTTTTGGGTATCAAAGGAGCATATATTTATGAGGGTAAGACTTTAGATGAATTAGAAGCCGATTTCAAAGAGTTCGTAGAGGATTATTTATATGATTGTGAACAAGACGGAGTAAGACCACAAAGACCGAATCTAGTAAATTTTAATGTGTCAATAAGTGAAGAATTATACTTTAAGATATGCGAAAAAGCGAAGGAAAGAGGTTTGAGTTTAGATAGTTTTATTCAGCAAGCTATTGAACATGAATTAGAAAGATGAAAAAGAAAAAATTATTTTTTTGTATTAAAATATCTGATTAGTTATGTCAAGAAGCACGAAACGAACACCAATCTTTACTTATGTTGGACACAGCAATAAAATTTCAAAGCGTTTTTGTAATCGGAAATTCCGTAAAACGACTAAAATAAGATTACTAAAATCAACAAACTTACCTCTAAGATTAGACGAAGTAATGACAGAATGGGAGTTCAAGGGAGACGGAAGGCGTTATATTAAAAATGTATCAGATAAGGAAATGAGGAAATAAAAAATTATAATTTATTTATAACGGATGCTTCGCTTCGCAAATATGTTATACAGCAAAGATAAATACTTTCAGGGAACATACATCTAAATTTATGTTTTTATTGGGTAGTACTACCCGAAATAAACTACCCTATAAGCTACCCTAAATTGAAATTATTTTCTATCTTTGGCTTATGTCATATAAACCACCATATAAGATCACTCCTAAGATTATTGACCTCGTTTCTAAGATAAGTGAAGCGGTGGGCAGTTTCTATGCTCAAGAGGAGTTACGATTGCATCGAATAAATCGTATAAAAACCATTCAAGGCTCCTTGGCTATTGAGGGTAACACCTTGACGACAGATCAAATTACAGCTATTTTAGACGGAAAACCTGTTATCGCACCTATAAATGAGGTTCAAGAGATTCGTAATGCTATTAAAGCCTACGAGCTATTAGATGAACTAAATCCTAATAGCATGGGAGATCTACTTAAAGCACATCTTACGATGGAAACTGGATTGATTGACGATGCAGGGCATTTCAGATTAAGAGGTGTTGGTGTGGCTTCGGGCGAAGAGATTATTCATTATGCACCACCAGCCGAACGTGTACCGCAATTAATGAGAGAACTTTTCGATTGGCTAAATAGTACAGAAGAACATCCATTGATAAAGAGTTGCGTTTTTCATTATGAGTTCGAATTTATACATCCATTCTCGGATGGTAACGGACGAACGGGCAGATTATGGCAGACACTTATCCTTACTAATTGGCGACCTGTATTCAAAAATTTACCTATTGAGAATATAGTTTATAAGTACCGTAAGGAATACTATAAAGCTATTGCCGTTAGTGGAGGAGAAAATGGTTGTACGCCATTCATTGAGTTTATTTTAGGTGTAATTGATGAAACGTTAGCTCTTGAAAGCAGCACACCACGTTCAACACGTGACAAAATCATAGAGCAGATACGAAACAATCCCAAGATCACACGCAACGCACTTGCTTCTATATTAGGTATAACCCCTGATGGAGTTAAATATCATCTTCAAAAAATGACAGAAGAAGGTGTTATTGTTCGTCATGGATCAGCAAGAGGAGGACATTGGGAGGTTAATCTTCAATAATACATTTTTGGAATATATTAAGGCGAATATTTTAGTAATTTTGAAAACAAAAGAAAGTAAAAGCAAAATATGGCTAAAAAAGAAATATTAACCGATTTTTGGGTGCGAGATTTATTAAAAGAAGCTCAAATAGAATTAAGTGCACAAGGAAGTATAATTAAAGAAATAGATAAAGCACTTAAAACTGCGTCTAAAGCTGGAACTGGAAATGTTGGATTTCCCGAATTTTGCGGTATAGTTAAAGATTTTCTTATCGTTATAGAAAATAAAGCTGATCTTAGCTTTCATATTAAAAGAGACGATAATAACTTGATTAGTAGAGATGTTCCAAGTATTAAAAGTTATGCTATTAATGGTGCTTTGTTTTATGCTTTACATCTAGCAAAGAATACGAATTACGCAAAGATTATAGCCATAGGAGTCTCTGGAAATGAAGCTAAGCATAGAATATCTCCAATATTTATTAACGAAAGAGGTGATTATAAAGAACTAAATGATGTAGAAACATTTACTTTATTTAGCGAACAGAATATTGATGAATATTATGTCAAAAATATACTAAAAGAAGAAACTCCTGACGAAAAAACAACTGCGGATATTATCAAGGATGCTAAAGTTTTGCATGAAGATTTAAGAAATTATGGAAGTATCCAAGATAAAGATAAGCCTCTTATTGTTTCAGGCATTTTGTTAGCCTTGCGTGAAATGGAATTTAAAGGGTTTGATATTAATAGCCTAACTGGCGACGATATCAATACTGATGGTGAGAAAATCTATAAAGCTATTGAAGATAATCTTAGAAGAGCAAGAGTATCTCCTACAACAAAAAAAGATAAGCTTCTGAATCAGTTCTCAATAATCAAAGACACTGCTATAATTAATGAGAAAAATGACTATTTAGGAAAAACACCTCTAAGACATTATACCGAATTTTTACACAAACATATTTATCAGAATATTAAATATATACATTCTGCCGAAGATTATTTGGGTAGATTCTATGGAGAGTTTATGTCTTATTCAGGAGGTGATGGACAAAACTTAGGCATTGTACTCACACCTAAACATATTACTGAACTTTTTTGTGACCTAGCTGAACTAAAGCCTACCGATAGCGTACTAGATCCAACTTGTGGCACTGCTGGATTTCTTATAGCTTCGATGCATAGTATGCTGCAACAAACAAATAATAAAGCTCAACAGCAAAGTATAAGAACTAATCAACTACATGGTTTTGAGCTTCAACCTTATATGTTTACTATTGCAACAACTAATATGATTTTGAGAGGTGATGGCAAGAGCAACTTAGACCAAGAAGATTTTTTACGCCAAAATCCAGCTCAATTACAATTAAAAGGATGTAATGTGGGTATGATGAATCCTCCTTATTCTATGGGAACTAAATCAAACCCGAGCTTATATGAAATAAACTTTACTGAACATCTACTCAATAGTATTACTGTTGGAGGAAAGGTTGTGGTCATTGTACCTCAATCGAGTTTTACAGGTAAAACTAAAGAAGAACAATCTATAAAGGCTAATATTCTCAAATACCACACACTCGAAGGAGTAATTACACTCAATAAGAATACCTTCTATGGAGTTGGAACAAATCCTTGTATTGCCATATTTACAACAGGTATTCCGCATGAAAAAGAGAAACTGGTAAAGTTTATAAACTTTGAAAATGACGGTTTCGAAGTACAAAAACATAGAGGATTAGTAGAAACAATTGAAGCGGTTGATAAAAGGCAGCATCTTTTGGATGTTTGGTTTAACAGAATTGAATCTGAAACTAGATTTTGTGTGAAGACTACCGTAGAAGCGGATGACGAATGGTTGCACTCTTTCTACTATTTCAATGATGAAATTCCTATGGATACTGATTTTGAAAAAACAGTTGGTGACTATCTTACTTTTGAGTTTAACATGGTTATGGGCGATAGAGAATATCTTTTCAATAAGTCTAAAAACAAGGAATAATGAGAAAAGGTGTAGATGCTCCAATCTGGAAAGAATTTTCATTCTTAGATATATTTGAAATAAAAGGGGGATTTTACAATAAGAAGCCCCAAAGATCAGATAATGGGACTATTCCATTTTTAGGTGCTACAGCGACTAATAATGGGATTACTGAATTTTATACACTTGATGCAATTCAAACTAGTAGTAAGATAGGATATGGCCCCAATGAACCTATTGAATCTAAAATCTTTAAGGGAAATTGCATTGCTGTCACTAATAATGGTTCTGTTGGCTATGCTTATTATCAAGAGAGTGATTTTACATGTAGCCACGATATAAATCCATTATATTTAAAGAATTACACTCTCAATCGTCAGATAGCATTATTTATAATAACATCAATTGAAAAGCAAAGAGTTTGCTTTGAATATGCACGAAAATGGCGTCCGATGCGCATGAGAAAATCTAAGTTACTCCTGCCTGCTACTCCAATTGGCACACCTGATTACAAGTATATGGAGACATATATCAATAATTTAGAGAAACAGAAGAAAAGACAATATTTAGATTATATTACTCAGAGAATTGAGGGTTTAAAAGATATAAAAAACCCTATTCCAATAGAGGATAAAGAGTGGAAAGTTTTCAACATAAAGGACTTGTTTGTTTCTCAAAAAGGAGATCAAAATAATATGGCTAGTCTAAAAGAAGGGAATATACCCCTCGTCTCTGCAAAAAAAAATGACAATGGTTACAAAAGCTTCGCTTTACACGAGAAGAAAAAACTATACTTAGAGAATAGCTTGACTCTGAATAATGATGGGGATGGTGGAGCAGGGATTTCATTTTATCAACCTCATAGTTATCTGTTGGATAGCCATGTTACGGCTCTATATCCTATTTATAATCTTAATCGATTTATTTTACTCTTTATTTCAAGATGTATCACACTACAAAAAGAAAAATTTGGACATGGTTATCCTATTAACAATGAGCGCCTAAATGTTTTCAAACTTATGCTTCCTATCAATTCTAGCGAGCAGCCAGACTATGAATATATGGAGCAATATATGATGCACTTAGAATATAAGAAATTAAGTGTTTATTTAGAGTTCAAGAAAAAGAAAATATAATCTATGCAACTATACCACCAACAGAAAAGCACATTATTGGGATTGAAAGAAAAACCCTTTAAACTAGAAAAAGATATGCAAAACTTGTTTGAATCCAATTTAGAGCAAATAACAGGTTTTAAGTTTATCAAATCTGAATTTATCATAAAGAATAGCCGTATAGACACACTAGCTTTTGATGAAGAAAGTAAAGCCTTTGTTATTATAGAATATAAACGAGAACGGAACGATGGTGTTGTAGATCAAGGTTTATCATATCTTAATTTGATGTTGGAATATAAAGGCGATTTTATTGTAGAGTATAACGAATCGTGCAATAAGAGCCTTAAGCGAACAGATATAGATTGGTCGCAAAGCAAAGTGTTGTTTGTTGCCCCATCGTTCAACAACTACCAAAAACAATCGTCAAACTTCAAAGACCTACCTATTGAATTATGGGAAATAAAACGATTTGAAAATGATATAATCGTTATCAATCCAATAAAAAGGTCACAATCTGCACCAAGCTTTAAACAAGTCCAGTCTTCTGAATCTGAATCAAAAATTAGTAAAGTCGTAAAAGAAATCAAGGTATATTCAGAAGACGATCTTTTAAATAAAAAGTCAGATGAAATAAAAGAATTATATGAAACTTATAAGTCTGCAATTCTAAATTTATCTACAGATATAGAAGTTGTACCTTTAAAACATTATATCTCTTTTAGAAAAGCACGAAACATCGCTAATCTTGAAATTCAGCAACGACAATTAAAGATTTGGATTAATCTAAAAAAAAGAGAATTAGACGATCCCAAGAAACTTACAATAGATGTATCTAATACAGGACATTGGGGTAATGGAGATTATCAACTAAACATTACAGATACTAAGAATCTGGAATATATAATGAGTTTAGTGAAACAATCTCTTTATTGGCAGGACTTACAAGATATTATGTAGGTGAATATATATATTATCTAGGCGAAATAAAAGGAGAAATAATCACCAATATAAAACAAGAAAGATGGATTTAAATAGTCCTTCTTTTGTCCATCTTTAATAATATAATATGCTGATTATTAACACAAGTAACTTTCTGTATCGGCAAATGATAACTAATCAATATTAATCGAAAATAATTATTAATCATCACAAAGTCACCATTTTATGGTGACTTTTCTTTTTCCCTATTCTATCTTTGCTAATCAATAATTATAGTTGCTTTGATGATATTTATGTCATTTTTGTACCGATCATCGGAGAAATTGCATCTCCGTTTGGATTAATTACACAGATTATACATATTTGCAACATATAGCAACATAATGATACAAAGTGCAACACAAGGCAACAGATTTTTAGCGAAGTTAAAGGATAGAATTATGAGCAATAAATTAGAAATTATAAAAAAATGTGAGTACTGCGGAAAAAGATTCGTAGCACAAAGAACCACAACTCGGTATTGTTCCCACACATGTAACTCAAAGGCTTATAAAGAAGATAAGAGGAAGAAAAAGGTGGTTGCCATCAACTATGCTGTTATGCAGGAGATAGAAAGGATTAGTGAACGTTTCGAAGAAATTCGGGATAAAGAGTTTCTGTCTGTGGTAGAAACAGCTTTTCTATTAAGTATTGAGAGAACCACTGTTTATCGCTATCTCCATCGCGGACAATTAAAAGGAATTCGGATGGATGGCAAAACCTTTATCCGTCGTTCTGATATAGATGCTATGTTCGATAATGCTCAAGAATATCAATCGAAAGCTAAACCATCTACTGAAGCCAAGCCTCTTACAGAATTCTATACTGTAGCTGAAATCAAAGAGAAATTCAATATTAAAGAGTCTTGGTTGTATAAAATAACAAGAGAAAATAATATTCCTAAAACTCTAATCCGAGGAAAGTCCTATTTCAGTAAGAAGCATATTGATAAATATTTTGAGAAGAAAGGCTTTAATGAAAATCAAAATATAGATGAATGGTATACTGTTGCAGATATTATGAAGAAGTATGATTTGAGCCTCAATGCAATATACAGCTTTGTTTCGGAGAATCAGATACCAAAGAAAAAAGATGGTCGTATGGTTTTATATTCCAAATATGATTTCGATGTAGCAAAGGGATACGAAAAGCCTAGGGAACTTGAATATTATTCTGTAGAAGAAGCTCTGGAAAAATACAACCTGACTCGTGACGCCTTGTATCACTATATAAAGTATCATAATATACCTAAAATAAAGGATGGCAGATACATTAAAATATCGAAACCTGAACTTGACAAATTGTTTAACCCCGAAATAATCCAATGACATGGCAACCTTAACCAGAGTACATCTTAGACAACGAGATATAACACGAGGTAGAATCAGTCTTTATTTAGACTACTACCCTGCTATCCGTGATCCATATTCGATGAAAATGACCAGACGTGAATATTTAGGTATTTATATCTATGCAAAGGCTAGAAATGAATTTGAGAAAGAATTCAATAATGAAATGTTGATGAAAGCAGAGGCTATCAGAAGCATGAGAGTACAATCTATAATCAACGAAGAATTTGGATTTTTGGATAAGAATAAGGCTAAAGCCGATTTTCTGGCTTATTTCAAAACTAAAGCGGAAAAGAAAGACCAGAAATGGATGAAAGTGTATCAGCACTTTTTCAATTTTGTTAAAGGAAAATGTACGTTTGGAGAGGTTACTGTCGATTTATGTAATCGATTTAGAGATTATTTATTGGATGCTAGGCAACTAAAGAATAAAAATTATAGAATCTCTCAAAATTCGGCATCAGGATATTTTTCAACTTTTAGAGCCTTATTGAAAATCGCTTTTAAAGAGAAGTTTTTTAGAGAGAATTTGAATGACTACCTTGATGCTATTGACACTACGGATGTAAAGAAAGAGTATCTGACTTTGAACGAAGTCAAATTATTAGCAAATACTCCCTGCGATTATCCTATGCTTAAAACCGCTTCTATCTTTTCTTGTATGACAGGACTTAGAATCAGCGATATATTGAAATTGGATTGGAAAGAGATAGAACCTGCATCGGATGGTGGATATTGTATGCGTATCAGAACTGAAAAGAACGAAACAGAAACAACTTTGCCAATCAGTGATGAAGCTTTGGAACTATGTGGAAAACGAGGAACAGGTAAAGTATTTAAAGGATTGCAACGAAGCATGACTCAACAACCTCTGAAAGCATGGGTTGTCAGTGCTGGGATAACAAAGCACATCACATTTCATTGTTTTCGCCATACTTTTGCTACCTTACAGCTCGCTTTAGGTACAGATATCTATACTGTAAGTAAGATGTTAACGCATAAAAATGTTTCTACCACTCAGATTTATGCTGAATTGGTAAATTCAAAGAAAAGAGAATCAGCGAATAAAATAAGTTTAAAATAAAAAATGTATCTAGAAATTTGAAAAAGAATTATCTGAAAAGGGGAATACCATATCCTTACACTCTTGAACAAAAGGAAAATAAACTTAGGCTCATCATTGATCCTAAGAATAGTAGACAATTACTGTATCTATGCTGTACAATATTGTTTTCAGCTCTTTTTCTTTTTCACATAGTTATGATAGGCTTAATTATTCCTATAACTGATTTTACATTGGAATTTATTCTCATTAGTGGTATTGTATTATCTTTAGAAATATTCATGATTCTTTACTTCATCTCTTTCTATTGGTGGAAACGTAAAGGGCAAGAAATATTTATATTATATCCAAATAGTCTGGAATACATTCAAACCAATAAACCATTTAAATCATCAAAATGGGTTGTCAACTTTAAACAAATGCAATTCTGCTACCAATCAGAAGAGGATTTTGAGAGTGAGGAGGAAGCTAAATTACTAGGTGTAGAGTTGGATATAGATAAAGTAGAAGGAAATTATCCTATTCAATTTTATATGAATGATGGTGAACAGGTTATTAATTCAGAAAGAGAAATTCCAATTGAAGTAATCCGAAGAATTAAATTAGAATTCTTAAAATTAAATGAAAATAATCTATAGCTCTCTATGAACACAGCTATCAAAAACATACGCCTCTCTAGTCATCAACTATCAAATCAGACATTTGATACTCCCAAGGAATTAGTTTCGTGGATGGGAGCAATGCAAGCACAAGATTTTAATATGGCAAAATGGGCAATTGCTATCAGATTGAAATCTTGTACTGAACAAGAGGTAGAAGATGCTTTCAATCATGGAGACTTTCTTCGAACACATGTCATGCGTCCAACATGGCATTTCGTTTCTTCGGAAGATATCGGATGGCTTTTGAAACTAACAGGAGGACGAATTAAAATGGCATGGAAATATGCAACGGATTTGAAGATTGAAGAACAAGAATTAACAAAGTGCTACCGCCTATTAGAAAAAACATTGCGAGACAACAACCATCAAACTAAAGAAGAGCTTACAAAATTATTTGAGCAAGAAGGTTTAGGAGCTACACCAAGACATATATACCACTTTATGATGTGGGCAGAAGCTGAAGGAATTATATGTAGTGGAGTATTGAAAGGGAAAAAACAAACATATGCACTACTGGAAGAAAGAGCTCCACAAAGCAAAGACATACACAAAGATGAAGCTTTAGCTTTATTAGCTCGACGATATTTGACAAGCCATTCACCTGCTACTCTGCAAGATTTCATCTGGTGGTCGGGATTAACAATCAAAGATTGCAGACATGCTTTCGCCTTAATCGAAAACGAGTTAATAAAAGATCGCTTCGATTCTACAGAGTTGTATATACATGAAACTTACAAAGAGCCAGCTTCATTAGATAATGATGTATTTCACTTCCTACCATCCTATGACGAATATCTTATCAGTTACAAAAACAGAACGAATGTATTAGACTTAGAGCATTATCCGAAAGCTTTCAATAATTATGGTACATTTAAACCTGTTATATTATACAATGGTCACGTAGTAGGCAATTGGAAAGCAATAAAGAAGACAAAGAGTGTTGATTTTGAAGTCACTTTTTGGGATACTAAACTTAAAGTAAAAAAAGAGTGGCTTGCCCAAGCGGAAGAGAAATTTCAGAATTATAATAACAAATAACATGAAAGAACTCAAAGACTTGACAAACGAAGAACTTTGGCAACTGTTTCCAATTGTATTATCAGAACACAAAGATTATTGGACAGACGATTATAACCTGGAGGAACAACTTCTTATGGAAGTAATAGGCACAGGAAATATTGCAAGGATTAACCACATTGGCAGCACCTCTGTTCCTCAATTATTATCTAAGCCAACAATAGATATTCTGCTTGAGATTAAACAAGCTGCTGACACGGATTCTTTAATAAAAAGAATCGAATCTATTGGTTACATCTATACTTATCAACCAAACAACCCTACTCCGCATATGATGTTTATGAAAGGATATACTTTAAACGGATTTGAAGAAAAAGTTTTTCATCTGCATGTTCGTTATTTTGGAGATTGGGATGAATTGTATTTTCGTGACTATCTGAAGCAATATCCGGAGGTAGCAAAACAATATGGTCAGCTAAAACTGGAATTAAAAGATAAATTTCAGCATGATAGGGATGCTTATACAGAAGCAAAGACCGATTTCATTAGAAAATATACTAATCTGGGAAGAAAAGAGTTTCCTAATAAATACTTATAATATGAACTTCAAAGAAAAGCTATCTCAACGTATCGGCATGAATGATATTCATGAAATAGCATATCTGACTAGAGGAAATAATGAAAAAAAGAAAGAGTTATATAATTTACTTTTTGATCAGGAAGATAAAATATCTTACCAAGCAGCTTGGGTTATGACTCATTTTTCTGCGAAAGAAAACGAATTTCTATATAATAAGCAGAATGAACTGATTGATGAAGCTTTGAGATGTAACCATGCTGGAAAACGTAGACTAATACTTGCAATACTTTATAAACAGCCTTTAGCAAATCCTCCACGGGTTGATTTTCTGGATTTTTGTTTAAAGCATATGATCTCTAAAAGTGAGCCTTCGGGTGTACAATCGCTTTGTATGAAACTTGCTTACGAACTTTGCCTACCTATACCTGAATTAGGACAAGAGTTACGGATTGCACTGGAAATGATGGAAGGTGGATTATCTCCTGCAATACAAGCAACTAAAAAGAATATCCGAAAAGCGATGGTTAAAAATAAAAGTTTACAAACAATATGATTCTTAAATCACTACCTTAGTTAAATAGTTAGAATAAGTAAACAGAATTACAAAAATGGAGGATTTTAACCGATATGTTTTCTTATATAAAGAAGCATTGGGCGAAGGGAATATCCAAAAAGCCTATACCGGTTTAGTAAAATATGTACTAAGTTTAAAAGCTTATTGTTCCCAACATATGGCTGATAAATACTCTTTTGGCAATGTATCTCCCGGATATATGGATTATACCTATTTTCCCTTTTTCGATGAATTTCTGAGGAAAAAGAAACTTCGTTTCGGAGTAGTCCTCAACCATGAGAAAATAAGATTCGAGCTTTGGCTGATGGGGCAGAACGCTGAAGTTCAAAAAGAATATTGGCACTTATTGAAGTCTACAAAGTGGAATAAAGAAAAAACTACAATGCCTAAATATTCAGTACTTGAAGTCGTTTTAGTTGATAATCCCGATTTTGATCAATTAGATGTTTTAACACAATCTATTTTAGGAGAGACTACGAAACTAGCTTCCGAAATAATGGATTATCTGAAAGCCAATTGTTAGAAAAGAAATAGATATGAAGACGCTAAAATTAGGAGGCTATATAAATATAATAATAGCCATTGCTCATATTGTTTGCTTACTCAATGCAGCCTATTTCTTTGAGATCACCGGAGTCGGGGAAAACATGCGCAGAAATGCGGAAATCCATCCTCTGCTACCTTATGTCATGACAGTCTTTGTTGCGGTCTTCTTTTTTATATTCGGGCTTTATGGGCTATCCGGAGCAGGAAAGATTAAAAAACTACCCTTGTTAAAAACAGGAATTTTCATTATTGCAGCCATTTATCTATTGAGAGGAATATTAGGCTCTATTATAAATATAGCCATTGAGACCACATTTCAGTGGCATCACTTATTGTTCTCTATTGGTGCTTTGGGAATCGGGTTCTTATATTTATTGGGAGGAGTACAGATATGGAAAAAGTAAAATTTGGCAGTTTCCCTGTTGAAATTGATGATCTTGCAAACAAAGTCTTAACCGGAGAAAAAATAGCGACATCTTCATTGCTTGATTATCATTTACAAGGATTAAAACATGCTAGTAAAGTTGGAGACTATTTCTCAATATTAAATTCTTCTGGCAAAAAAGTTGCTATAATTCGAGTCGAGAAAGTTGAAATTGTCAAATTCGAAGATATAACAGAAACCTTTGCCATAGAGGAAGGAGATGGTAGTTTAGAAAAGTGGCTGGCTATTCACCACCCCTATTATTCAAAACTTCTGTCTGAAATAGGAAAAGAATTAGGTCAAGAGACTTTACTTGTTTGTGAGTGGTTTAAAGTAATAATGCCGAATCCTACAAAAACTCAATCTATAGCCTTACAATTTAATAACTGTATCAACAATGCAGACATTGAAGGTCTAGCGGAACTTATGACAGAAAATCATGTCTTTATCGATATGGAGAATAACCAAATAGAAGGAAAATCCAACTGTATTTCAACAGCGTGGAACCCTTTCTTTAAATTATTCCCTAATTATCAAAATATTTTTGAGAAAATAATCTCTAAAGAAGACTCTATAGTAATTATGCAAGGATATTAGATTTCCTCAGATGAAAGATTGAATAATCTTCGGGCAATTTGGTTTGCTGAGATTCAGGACGATAAGGTTAGTTTGTGGCGTATATATTCTGATACCGAAGATGTTCACAGTATGCTAGGCATTTAAATGCAAAATTGTTAGAGAATGAAATCGAATATACTAATCAGAGAAATACTGCCATCAGAAATTCACAAACTTGAGGATATGCTATACCAAGCGATCTATCAACCTGACGAGAATAACCTTATACCCAGGAGTGTTCTGAAAATACCCGAGGTAGCTGCTTATATAAAAGATTTTGGAAAAAGAACTGATGATCATTGTTTAGTCGCAGATTTGGATGACAAAATTATTGGAGCCGTATGGGTTAGGGTTATATCAAGCGAGATAAAAGGGTTCGGTTACATAGATGACCAAACACCTGAATTTGCAATCTCCTTATTCAAAGAATACAGAAGACAGGGTATTGGTACTCGTTTAATGATAAAGATGATAGAGCATCTACGCAAAGCAGGATATAAGCAAACCTCATTAAGCGTACAAAAAGAAAATTATGCTGTGAAGCTTTACTTTAAAATGGGCTTTAAGGTCATTCGAGAAAATGACGAGGATTATCTGATGATACTGGATTTATATTAGATAATTTAATAACCATACTTCCCATTTAGTAGAATTAATTCAATTCGCTCATTATCAAATTGTCCTTGTATAACAGAAAGGTAATTGCATATTTTGGTTTTGGACTTACAGTCAATGCATTTACCTGTTTTGACACATGGATTCTTTTTTGATAATCGGATATTGTCCAATGGGGCAGCGATATTTCTTATTCTGCTAATAGCTGCTTTCTCATCTGCAACAATCTTATTTGTTCCTGCTATCAAAAGGACTTTTTTAGGACCATATATAATAGGAGCAACACGGCTACCATTACCATCCATATTAAACAGCCTTCCATCCATGCTTATTGCATTTACACTACTAATAAAAAAATCAGCGTCAAAATTTTTCAGATAAATATTTCGTTTTTCTTCTTTAGTCAAATTCTTATCATATTTGTCCAGGAATACATAGGAACTACTCCGAAGAAAATCATAAACTTCTGTTTCCTCTAAGGTAACAGAGTCTCCTACGCCGACGATACTATTTGGAGGGATAGTTTCTCTCAAAAAATCTAGTAATTGCTCTTTGTTTTCTAATAGAGTCGTTTTTATTCTGTTTCTTTGAAGCTCGTTAATCAATAAATCAATATCCATAAAAACTTATGTTGCAAGTTGAATGCAATAATACAAATCAATTTTCATTATTTCATATTCTTTTTCCTATTATGGAATAGGTTACAGGAATCTTATCCTCTAATCCTTTTACCTTGAATTCTTTTGGAGCAATCTCAATCATATTGGCTGAAAGATTAAAAGGCGAATAATAGTATTCATTGAATTCTTGAATAGATATTCCATTTTGAACCAATCCGTTTATAGTTTCAGATAATCCGTAATTCCAAGTAACAGTTTCGTCAATAGTTTTCTTGCCATTATCAGTATAAGTCGCTTCTTTCATAACAAACGGCTCCTTTCTTGAATAGGGATATTCAATCTGTTTAAACTGTTCGTCAAGCATCCATAACACAGGATGGAATTCTATCATAATAAATTTTCCTTGGGTCTTCAACATTGTAGATATTACTTTTCCCCATTCCTGTAGATCAGGCAACCAATTAATAACACCATAAGAGGTATAAACAATATCAAAAGTTTCATCTAAATATTGAGGGAGCTCTAATACATCGCAACAGATAAAATTTGCATCTATATTTAACTTCCGGCTCAATTCTTTCGCTTTATCAATTGCTGTATTGGAAAAATCGACTCCGGTAACATTTACTCCCATTCGCGCCATTGACAAGGTATCCATTCCAAAATGACATTGTAAATGTAAAATAGATTTACCTCTAATATCACCTAGCAGCTCAATGTCCAAAGAAGGTAAAGAGGATTTTCCCTTCATAAAGGAATCAAATTCATAAAAATCAGACTGTATGTGTACATCTACCCGATTATTCCATGCGGTTTTATTTGTCTCTAAAAAGTTTTTCATAACGCAATATATTATTCCTCTATATTTGAATTATAATGTTTCAAAAAGCAATCTTCTCCTACTTCTTTCAATAGTTTTTGATTATCTATAAAATTCTGTCCGTATTTCAACCATCGCTTTGCAAAGCTTTTAAACTTGCTGCAAGGGAAAATATCGCACTCATGGCAATGAGTTATCCCTCTATCCATACAACACAGATGAAATGTTTTGCATTTTTCGCAACGTTGCAAGTTAATCTCCGCACCGGGACATGGATTCTTTTCTCTGGTGTAGATTGGACAGCCTCCACTGAAAACTCCGCAAGCAGGTACTCTTCCGATATATCTTTTTAAGGTATTCATACTCTCTTAACAGATATTCAGTTCAATCCATGTCCAAACAAAACGGATGTCCTTCCGGGTCAATCATTGTTCGTGAATTTTCGAAATATTGGGAATCGGCAAGCTTTGCCCCACATTCCATAGCATGCTTAACCGCTGACTCAAGGTCTTCAACATGAAAATCCAGATGCAACATTTGTCCTTGTTTTCCAACAACCCAAGGCCATACAGGAGGTTTATAGCCTTGAACCTCCTGAAAAGCTATAATAATGCCGGAAGGAGAAGTAATAGCTGCCCAGCCATTTGCATGTGGATGCATCCAATCCCACCCTAAAAGTTTAGAATAGAATGCAGCCAAAACCCCAGCATTAGAGCAATCTATCACAATGTTAAACTTTTCAATAAATAGTCTCATGGTTTATAGTCTTTAAATAAAGAATAATAGAATCTCCGAATATATATAAAAGTAGTTATTATTCATAACCCGACAACCTATTTCAGGAAAAGACA